>JAPULR010000177.1 GCA_027294635.1 Chloroflexota bacterium
TGGTGGACACCAGCTGGCTGATGGAGCACCTGCAGGACCGTGACCTTTGTGTTGTAGATTGCGATGTTCCTCAGCAGTACCAGAGGGCCCACATCCCCGGCGCGGTGTTCATGGAGGACCACTATCAGAAGGACCCCGATACAGACCGAGTTCACATCATGAGGCCCGACGCCTTTGCCCAAATGGCCCAGTCCCTGGGCATCGGCGACGACACACTGGTCGTTGGCTACGATAATTCCAGAGGACTCTACGCGGCCCGCCTCTGGTGGGCCCTGAACTACTACGGCCACACCAACGTAAAGATCCTCAACGGCGGGTGGCGCAGGTGGCTCTCTGAAGGCAAAGCCGTGACCTCCGCGGCAACCCAGGCGCCCCCGGCCGCCAAGTTCACTCCAAGGTTTAACTCCTCATTGATGGTGACGGCGGACCAGATGAAGGAGGATTACCGGAAGCCGGAAGTTGTGATTTGGGACGTAAGGAGCCGCGGCGAATACATCGGCGATGCCACCCGTGGGAACCGGCGTCCCGGCCACGTTCCCAACGCTGTGCATCTGGAATGGCTGGAGTTGGTTGACGACGATACCCATCTGCTGAGACCCCCTTCGGAGATTAGGCGCATTCTGGAGTCCCACGGCATCACCCCTGACAAGCGAATCGAGGCCCATTGACAGGCCGGCATCCGTGCGGCGCACGGGACCTTTGTGCTGAAGCTTCTGGGTTATCCTGATGCTCGAAATTACGACGGCTCCTGGGCCGAGTGGGGCAACCGGGACGACACTCCCATTGAAAGGTAGCTAACCGCATTCGCAAGTTTACTGCTCGTCACCCCGATGTCGCCCCGATGTCACATCGGGGGGCAAGCTTTCAGAACCCAGTCCACCGTTCTCTGTCTTGCTGAAGGAAGTCCTCCCGACATAGTCGGGATATCGCTCATGGTTCGACAGGCTCACCACGAGCGGATCATTTTCCCGCTCAGCCTGAGCTTGTCGAAGGCCGTGCGCACCATGAGCGGAAACAAAGCCGCTCTGAGAGAGATACTTCGCCCCGATGTGGCATCGGGACTCAGTATGACATTGACTAGAGTACAGCGTGGGAAACGGGTGTGTATGCCTCTCTGTGAAGCTGCACGTTGGGTTAGCTCTTCTTGGGTAATACTGTGGTAATGGTTTTGGTGAGATCCTCTAGGCAATAGAGGAGTGCTGTTGCACACAAGGAGAGTCTTCATGATTTCTACAATGCAGCCCCGTCAAACCCAGATTTCCTTCCTCCCTTCTCCGGTGGTTGAGTCTGAAGGTAAGCTGAAGGGGCGAGTCAACCTGGAGGTACACTGCCCCGAGCGACTACGCCATCGAGGTGTTCTCCTCCTATACCGCTGGATAGCTCCCTCTGGCTCCATTGAGGTGGCACGATTGTCGCCAGGTACGAGCAAGGTAACGACTATGGAGCTATTCCTCCGGGACTACCTGGACTTATCCACCTTCCTTGGGCTGCTCCCCGGTGTATCCTGGGTGCGGGAGAAGGCTGACACGATGGTTCTCAATGCCGCTCCGACGTTTCAGGTGGGTCTCGAAGAGAGCCTGTTCCCCGAAGGCGACAGACCTAGCCGCACACTACTCAGGGATGCCGTTATGGCAGCTACTAAGGCCCCAGGTACGCCGTCGACATCGGAACTTGTACCTCCTCCAATGGCTGGCTAAAGCATGGCACCTGGGATAATTTCGTTTAGGGTGATTGCTCTTCCTCTTTAGCGGATTAGAAGTGCTGCTAGGGAGGGGCCCCACCAGCGCCGGTGCGCTGGAACTCCGCCTCCTCCAGCATACGCTCCAGGATGGCGTGAGTGGCAGGCTTTCTAAGGTCCAAGGAGGAGATGGAGATTGCTCTAAATAGTACTCCAGTGCTGACGGAGGTGCTGATGGACCGGCCTTGGGCCGGAAGTTCCACACCCAGGGCCTGAGCCATGAACCGAGCTCCCCACTGTCCAACCTTGGAGGAGTAGCAACGGGTCAGCACGCGGCCACGGTGCAGGAGAACGACCCCCGTTTTGCCGTGCCGCAGGGTTACGGGGACGCTCCGCTGGGGTACGTCCAGCAGCCCCTCGGCGAACTCCCAGGCTTTGCTCCGACTTACCCCCATTTCCCCATCCTTAGTGTTACGTTAGGCCTCCGCCAGGCGCTCCCTGACAAAGGTGAGCACCTCTGTTGCCAGCTCTATGGCTCGTTCAGACTCCAGGTCGTCAAAAATGTCGGCGGGAATTCCGCCGGGAAGGTAGTTGGGGTAGCGGGTTAGGTTGTAGTACTTGTCCAGGTAGATGGCCCGGGGCTTTAGGACATCGAAGAGCATCTCAAAGACTTTGGCGTCTTCGCAAAGGTCCGCCAGCGAGTGGCCCCAAACGTCCTCGGCTCCTTTGGAGTAGAGGTACCCCTTCATGGCCTTTTCCCCGGCCTGCTGTGCCATGAAGCATGCCAGGTTATGTCGCTGGTGCTCCCGGGCCAGGTGAGCATCGGACAGGTCACGGTCCGCCTGCCTGAGCCAGCGGTCCCCGTCGGCGCGTCGGTCAGGCATCATAGACTATTTCCCCCTGCTGGATGGCCCTGCTCAGATAGGAATCGGTCTCCCCTATGGCATCCAGTTCCTGCGGAGTGTATGGGAAAAAGTCCACCCCAACGGCGGGAGAGAGGTGGCTGTAAAAGAAGTCGGGGCGGCGCACAAAGGGGCGGTCGTCGTCCATTATCATTACCAGTTTGAGGGAAGTATCCGGCTCGATGGTGCCGGGGTACAGTGGGTTGAGGAGAATGGCCTTCTTGACGCCCAACTGAGGCAGCATCTCGATGATCTTCTCCAGCTCCTCCTGGAGGAGTCGCATGCGGTGCTGGACGAAGCCGACTCTCATGGGCATAAGCTACTCCTGGGCCAAGATTACCATATGGGTCTCCCTGGGGCCGTGGGCGCCGATAAC
>JAPULR010000178.1 GCA_027294635.1 Chloroflexota bacterium
GTTCGCGGTCCATGGCCGCAAGAGGCGGCAAGCCTTCCTCCCGTCCAAAGGACGAGAGGGCCTTGATGGAGTCGGTGTAGACCTCCAAGGTCTTGTCCCTGCGGCCCGAGGCACCAAGTGCAAGCTCAAAGCCCCGTATTAGGTCATGATCCGAGATGGGCTCACGGTTGAAGTTAGGAGCAGATATATGCGACCTAGACGATTCGGTGTACATAGCAACCTCCGGCTTTGGGTTGCTTGTAGCTTTGCATAAATGCGCCTACTTGTCAAATGGTGGGCGATACAGGACTCGAACCTGTGACCCCCTGCGTGTAAAGCAGGTGCTCTAACCAGCTGAGCTAACCGCCCATATAGTTGCCTGAAGCCTCAAGCTGCTACTATCCACAATATTAGACCAGCGAGGATGCCTTGGCGTCAACATGGCTTCATTCAAGAATCGTCCGTTCGCCGAAAGCCTATCTCGCAGACTGAAGCAGCCAAATTGCGAGTCGATCCGCCGGTTCAACGGCTTCTATGTGACCCAAGATGTACTCTGGAGAGGGATCGGGTGGCGGCACGACGGCTAAAAGCGTAAAATTACCTAACTAAAAAAGTTTCTTATAGAATAACTGGAGGAGTTAAGGTGGGGAAATACAGGGTTATCTCGTCAGACTCGCATGTGGTCGAGCCACCCAACGTCTGGGTGGAGAGGATGGACCGTTCCAAGTTCGGAGATAGAATCCCACACCTCGTAAAGGGTGATCCTCACGACTCCTGGTACGTAGACAACAAGGAGAC
Source organism: Chloroflexota bacterium (assembly GCA_027294635.1). Classification (GTDB taxonomy): domain Bacteria; phylum Chloroflexota; class Dehalococcoidia; order Lucifugimonadales; genus JAPULR01. The sequence goes on from JAPULR010000178.1 coordinate 778, forward strand.
GGGTGGCGTGGGCGCCATTGCCCAGGCAGGCCTGAGGTTTGACCGGCCTGAAGACATCGTTCAGGAGGGCAACTTCGCTGACGTGCGGCCGGGGGGTTACATCCCCAGCGAGCACGTGAAAGATATGGATGTAGATGGAGTGTATGGGGGCCTTGTTTATCCCTCCATCGGCCTGGCCCTGTACCGGGATATGGAAGATCCAGAGCTTACTCGAGCCGTCTTTGCGGCTTACAACGATTGGCTGGCCGACTTCTGTTCAGCTTACCCTGATCGGCTGAAGGGCGCTGCTATGATCCTAATCGATGACGACGTTGAGCAGGCCATCGACGAGGTAAGACGTGTCGCTGGTCTGGGCCTTAATAGCGCCATGCTCAGCAGCTACCCTAGAGCCGACTTAACTTACGATCAGCCGATGTACGAACCTTTCTGGGCAATGGCCGAGGAGAATGGCATCACCCTTAACCTCCATGTCACTACCAATCGTCCTGGCGCTGATCCCATAGCCCGAGGCTTCCAGACGGCGAAAACCTCATCCTATGTGCAACATGATTACTGGGTCCGGATGTCACTGTGCCATATTATCTTCTCAGGGGTCCTGGAGCGGTATCCTAACCTCAAGCTGGCTAACGTAGAGCACGAGCTTGGCTGGCTACCCTACTTTATCAACCGTATTGACGTAGCCTATAGGGAAAAGCAACAATCCCTTGCCTACAGTTTTAAGAACGACACTTTGCCCAGCGATTTCATGCGTAATAACGTCTACCACAGCTTTCAGGAGGACGCCCTAGGTATAGAGCTTCGTCATCTGATAGGCGTAGAGAACCTGATGTGGGGCTCCGATTACCCACACTCTGAGTCTACCTTCCCAAAATCCCTGGAGATCCTGGACCGGATCCTTGAAGGGGTACCTGAGGAGGAGAAGGCAATGATAGTGGGGGGAAACGCCGCCAGGGTGTACGGCTTTAACTAACCGGATGCATTGCTAGCCGCCCCTATTAAGGTGCGGTATGGTTAGATTTCTTCCTCTGTCTAACCTACTACAGGCGGTAGAAGCTGTGGCCTAAAGTTTGACCAGGCGCGCCGAGCGAACGTGGGGAATAGCTCGCACCTCCGCAAGCACCGTATCAGGCATAGGATCGTCCAGACCTACCACCATGGTAGCCTGGCCCCTCACCTGTAGACGGCCCACCTCCATAAAGCTTATGTTGACGTCGTTTTCCCCTGTAATGGACCCGACTGCTCCGATCATGCCCGGCCGGTCTATGTGCTCGATGAACAGCAGATAGGGACTGGAGGGGACGGCATCCAACCAATACCGATTGATCCGTACCAGGTGCACTTCGTCGCGCATCAGGGTCCCAGCCACCACCATGGCGCCGGTACTCGTATGGAGCTCTAGAGTTATCAGGTTGTTATACTGGTCGCTGTGAGCACTCTTTTGTTCAGTGACCTGAAGCCCCCGTTGCTTCGCGATTAGCCCAGCGTTGACCAGATTGACTCGTTCCTCTGTGACCGCGCCCAGAAGTCCCACCAGGACCGAATCCTTCAGAATCGCAGTGTCGTATTCCGCGATGTCACCCTCATATATGACAGTGAGAGACTGTAGCTGGCCCTCCACTAATTGAATAGCCAAGCTTCCCAGGGTAGAGGCCACTTGCAGATAGGGTCCCAGGACCGCATGGACCTCCGGTGAGACGAAAGGAGCGTTGACGGTGTGCTGCGCCGGCTGGCCCTTCAATACCAGCAGCAGTTGCTCCGCAACCTCTTTGGCCACCTCCACCTGTGCCTCTACGGTAGATGCGCCTAGGTGAGGGGTGGCGATGATGCGTGGATGAGTCAGTAACGCCTCGTTCCTGGGAGGCTCTTGCGAGAAGACATCTAAAGCTGCTCCACTAACCTTACCCTGGTTAAGTGCCTCAAGGAGGGCCTCCTCATCCAACAACCCCCCGCGGGCGGCATTTATGATCCGGACCTCTGGCTTCATGCGAGCTAGCTCGCTGGCCCCAATCAGGCAGTTAGTGCTGCTGGTCAAAGGCGTGTGAATCGTTATGAAGTCGGATTCCGCTAGTAGCCGGTCCATATCCACCAGCTCTACATTCAGGTGCCGGGCGTATTCGGGTGGAACGTAGGGATCGTACCCCAGAAGGTGCATTTGAAAGCTGTGTGCCCTTCGGGCCACTTCTGATCCAACCTTGCCCAGGCCAATTATGCCCAGCGTTTTATTCCGGACCTCAACTCCCACAAAATCCTGGCGTCGCCACTCTCCCATGCGGAGGGAGGAGTTGGCTTGGGGCACGTTACGGGCCAAGGCCAGCATCAGGGCAAAGGTGTGCTCGGCAGCGGCCAGGGTGTTGCCCGTTGGAGCGTTAACTACTGAGATTCCTCTTCCCGTAGCGGCGGCGAGATCAATGTTGTCCACCCCCACCCCGGCACGGCCAATGACCTGGAGATTGGGCGCCGCCTCGATGACCTCTGCCGTTACCTTAGTTTTGCTGCGGACCACCAGCCCCGCGTAGTCAACAATGGCTTTCTTTAGCTCTGGCGGGCTGAGGCCGGTCTGGACATCAACATCGTGCTCACGACTTAAAATGTTGATGCCCTCCTGGGCAATGGGGTCCGCTATAAGGATCTGTGCCATGGGTGAGCGCCGTCGCCCTTACACGCCCGCTTGAACAACGCCAAGGTCGGTGAGGGAGGCTTGTAAGGCATCCAATACAATGTCAATGTCCTCAATGCTCACATACCCCATGTGGCCAACGCGGATTATCTTTCCCGACAGGTCTTGCTGCCCACCCGCCAGGATGACGTTATATCTGGTACGCAGCCTCTCTAGCAGAGCCGCGGCGTCTACCCCAGGGGGAACTTTGATGGCCGTCACTGTATTGGAGGCGTATCGCTCGTCGGGAAACAGGTCTAGTCCCAACCCTTTGATTCCTGTTCGACAGGCATCCCCGACTGCGGCGTGGTTTTCGTGGATGCGTGGCAGCCCTTCGCTAAGTAGACGCTCCAGGGCCTTGTCCAGGCCAAAGAGTACTGACACGGCGGGGGTCCAGGGAGTCTGGCCTCGCTCCAGATAGCTTTTGGCCTTACCAAAATCCAAGTAGAAGCGGGGCATCTTGGCCGTTTCATATGCTTTCCAGGCTTGGGGGCTGACGCTGACCATTGCGATCCCCGGCGGAGACATCCAGGCCTTCTGGGAGCCGGTGGTAACCACGTCGCACCGCCACTCGTCTACAGGCAGGGGTAGCGCCCCGATGCTGCTGACGGCATCTACCAGGAGGAGCTTGTCGAACTCCTCTTTGACCACCTGGGCGATAGCGCTGAGATCATTGGTAACCCCCGTGGATGTCTCGTTATGCGTGATGAGGACCGCTTTGATGGCAGGGTTGCCCTTCAGGGCCTGCCGCACCTCATCTGGCTCAGCAGCGGACCCATGGGGAACGGTGAGCCGGAGCACTTCCGCGCCGTAGGCCTCCGCAATCTGGGCGAACCGCTCGCCGAAGACCCCCACAACGACCGCCAGCACCTTGTCCCCCGGTGACAGGGTGTTGACTATCGCGGCTTCCAAAGCGGCGGTGCCCGAAGCCGTCAGAATCAGTACGTCGTTCTTGGTTTCGAAGGCCCGTTGGAGGTTACTAGTCACCCGGAATATCAGGTCCTTGAACTCAGGGCCCCGGTGATTAATCATCTGCTGACTGGCGGAGGCTAACACTTCGTCGGGACAGGGAGTTGGACCCGGAACGCGGAGATTCATGCGGTTAGCTCCTGAAAAAACGACTCGTTGGCACTCAGAATCTTAACTCAGATTTTGAAGGGAAGATAGTGCTGGCGAGGTTCAGCGATGTTGCTGAAGGCGTTACGATAGTGGAGGACTTCTGTGGACAGTACTCGAACCTTTTACGGTCTGACCTGGTGCCCAGATTGAGGCGACTCTTGGGCACCACTGACGTCGCTGGCCTTTAGCCCGTCGGGGCAGCGCCTTGTCGGGCCGCACTGGCGAATGAGACATCGCGAGGCGACCGACGACGGAACGTCGCTCGCTTCCAGAAACTGCGCTGCTAGCGCTGGAAGACGAGCATCGCGCTGGTCTCGTATTGAGGCCCGTCGCCGAGTGAGGGCAGCGCTGACTCGATCCTGGCGAAGCCCGCTTCGACGACTTCCTCGCTCATGTGCTCGAAGACCGAGACGGAACGCAGCTTCAGCTTCTCGAGGTCCTCGGCCAGGTTCGCCGAGCGAAGCCAGGTGACTTCATCGCGAGAGACGAGCGCCCACCCGGCGCCCGCGAAGTCACTTTTCACCTCTTCCTCGGACCGGAAGTGCGCCTTGTCGACCTTCAGCCATTCGGGCAAGACGCGGAACCACCAGGTATCAGGCATCCTGTCGGAGAAGTTCGCCTGCACGAAGAGCTTGCCGCCTGGCTTAACGACCCGGCGCAACTCCTTTACAGCGCCCTCGCGATCGACTACGTGGTGCCAGACGAAGAACAGCAAGGCTGCGTCACACGAGGCATCTGGCAACGGGATGTGCTCGGCAGACCCAGACGCGGCGGGATGGCCAGCGTGGGCAGCGGCTTGAGCACGCATCTTGTCTGACGGCTCGACTCCGTGGGCGGGGCCGCCGAAGGCACTCGCCAAAGAGGGGGTCATGCGGCCGGTACCCGAGCCCAGGTCGAGCCAGACCAGTGGCCGTGTCTCCGGCAGGTGGCGAGCGAACGCCTCCATCCAGGTTTTTAGTGCATCGGGCGACATCTGCCGGCCGGCGCCGTAGACGGCGTGCAGGCGTGCGTCGTAGTCGACCTTCTCCATACCGCCTCCAAGTTTGGCTCGACCGATCTAGTGTAACACTTGCGTTTAGCGATGAAGGTCTTCGGAAAATGCGCAACTAGAGGTTCGAATGTCGCTGGTGGAGCTAACAGGACTCGAACCGCAGACCCCTTGCATGTAACGCAGGTGCTCTAACCAACTGAGCTAACCCCCGATAATAAAAGGCCCCAGAAACCTTCTGGGGCCTTTCGAAGTGCCGTGTCTTGTACTGTCATCTAGGATTTAGTATTTTCCTTCACCATAGACATGGCGGTAGACTCGATCTCCGGGAGCTTGGCCGCAATGAGGTCGCGGTCCAGCTCCGCCACGATGCCCGGGTATCCGGCCCTGTCGAGCATGTCTGGTAGCTTCCGCTGCTTGAACTGGTCCAGGGTCCAGCGCAAGGGATCGGGAACAAGGGTCTGGTCCCAGTAGAGACGTATGTTTTTGTTCCGGGGGCCGTAGTGGTAGTGGGGCTGGTTA
>JAPULR010000179.1 GCA_027294635.1 Chloroflexota bacterium
CACATCGGCCACTCCAAACTAGGCCCTCGCATCCCGTTATACAGATACGCGGAGCTTTCCTCAAAGGGAACATACTGATCTAGGTCACACTGGACGTACAGATGGGGTACATCAAGCATTCGACTTAGCTGTGCTGAGGTAGACGCATCGGATCTCTTCTCCCGAGAGAAGCCATACGCAACGGTCTGAACCTTATGCCCGTTTTGCACGGCGCACCCTAGGATTCCCCTCGAGTCCTTGCCCCCACTTAGAAAAATGGCGTAGTTACCCTCATTGATCCCGCGAAGACGTCGGTCAACGGCCTTCTGAAGCCTCTCCGCTAGCCCTTGTTGGTAGAAGGAAATCGCTCGCTCAGCAGGGTCCTCATTCAGTTCAAATTCCCAATAACGATATCTTTTAAGACCCTCAACCCCTACCTCTAAAACCTCAGCAGGACCCATCCGATTCACATCTTTAACAAACGTCCTTGCGCCGGTGAGATTCCCGCTGGTCAGCATGTCAGCAATCGCCATCAGGTCAGCCCTGAATACCTCCCCCTTGAGGTCTGAGATCGGTTTCACTTCAGGAGCAAAGATGATGGCCCCAGACTTCATCTGGTAAAAAACAACGGGGCGACTACCTACATGGTCGGTGACAAGATACGTGCACTGCCTAGTACTATCGTGGAGGAAGACAATAAAAGACCCATTTAGGCCGGCCGCGAATAACTTCCCCTTTTTCAGGTAAAGGTCTCTAATATAATCTAGGGGAGAAATCTCGTCTCGGTCATCACGATAAATTTCGCCGTGCAATCCGACGTGTATGCCATGACTTTCCGAAAACTGGTTATATGGGAATATGCCTGTGCCCACTTGGGCGATTAGGGTGTTGGGCAAGCAGAGGGTATCCCAAACATACCAGTCATGGTGACGTAGCGAAGCTAAGAGACAATTTAGCAGTAGCCCGTCATCACCAGTGATAGGAGTGGTACGAATTATTCCGGTGAATCCAGGCACTGGTCACCATCCTGCATTGCTAGAGATCCGAAGAGTTGTTAGGGGGACCGCCGCTAGTGGATTCTATATGAGTAGATTCTTCGACAATGCTTAAAAAAGTTCGTGGATTCGGGTATCGTCGGTCAATTCCGGATGAAAAGCAGTTGCCAGTAAGCGACCTTGCTGGACTGCGACAACTCGCCCATCCTCGAGGGCTGATCGATCGCCACGTTTGTCTCGAAACTGTCGACCTGGCGACCAAACGCGTTTCTACTAACCTCGATATTCATGGCATGTAGTGGTTCAGGCCGGTCGTCCGTAAGCCGGTTTGCTAGTACAATCATTCCGGCGCACGTGCCCCACATCGGTAGGCCAGACTTTATTCGTTCCTCCAGTGCCTGTCTAAAGTTGTAGATGTCTATTAGCTGGGGAATCGTCGTGCTTTCACCACCAGGGATGATGAGGCCGTCGAGGCCATTTAACTGACCGGGAAGCCGGATCTCAGGAGCATTCACGCCAATGGCCTTCAACATGCCAATATGCTCCACGAAATCTCCCTGGAGCGCTAGGACTCCTATATTCATCCCCTTACCATCCCCTGGTGGCCAGCAGCTCCTCTTCCCTCATATCGCGGACTGCCAGTCCGGGCATGGCATCACCCAGGCCCTTGGATACCTCTGCAACAATCTTGGGATCGTTGTAGTGAGTGACGGCCTGAACAACGGCACGGGCCATCATGGAGGGGTTCGATGACTTGAAAATTCCGGACCCAACAAACACTCCGTCGGCCCCTAGCTGCATCATCAGGGCGGCGTCGGCGGGGGTGGCTACTCCACCTGCAGAGAAGTTAACCACAGGCATCCGGCCCTGTCGCTTCACCTCTTGTACCAGCTCCAGAGTGGCGCCAAGGTTTTTGGCCTCGGTAGGCAGCTCATCTTCAGACATATTCTGGATCTTGCGTATCTCGCTCTGAACCGCCCGGTTATGACGCACGGCCTCCACAATATCGCCGGTACCGGCTTCGCCTTTGGTGCGGATCATTGCCGCCCCTTCTCCAATGCGACGCAACGCCTCACCCAGATCGCGACAGCCACATACGAAAGGCACTTTGAAGTCGTGTTTCCAGACGTGATGCTCCTCGTCTGCCGGGGTCAAGACCTCTGACTCGTCAATGTAGTCGACCCCTAGGGCCTCTAGGACCTGGGCCTCAACAAAGTGGCCGATGCGGCACTTGGCCATTACAGGAATGCTGACTGCCTCTTGTATCTCTACAATCTTGGTGGGATCAGACATTCGGGCCACTCCACCGTCAGCTCGAATGTCCGCTGGCACTCGCTCCAGGGCCATAACGGCACAGGCGCCAGCCTCCTCAGCTATCTTGGCCTGCTCGGCGGTGACCACGTCCATTATCACGCCGCCCTTCAGCATTTGGGCCAGTCCAGCCTTAAGTTCCCACGTTCCCGTTTCCATAGACGCTCCTCTTCATATCAGTAGGACCCTGACTAGCCGTATTATACGATAGGGTATGTCAATTATCAATTGAGAATTGTTAGGCCCATTTCGGATTTTGCCCTTGTCTTTTGCGGTGGCTCCTGATACACTTTGTGCACAGTTTTGAAGTTAAGGGACTGACCTTTAAAAGCAGCCCAGTGAGGCTGGCAAGGAAAGACCCCCTCTAGGATTTGTCACAGAAGGAGCGCCCCTTGTCAGCTATGGCAAGGGGATTTTTGTTGGCCAGAATTCGGGAGAACACCTGGATAGAGAAATCTATCATGACAGAGGATGATATCCGTCGGATTCTGTCACGGATGGCTCACCAGATTCTTGAGTGGCACAAGGGCACTGAGGGGTTGGTCTTGGCTGGAATCCCAACTCGGGGCCTTCCCCTGGCGCTGAGGCTGGCGGAGAAAATACGAGACCTTGAGGGAGCGAATGTGCCGGTGGCCTGCTTAGACATAAGGCTATATAGGGACGATCTTTCCCTTAAAGAACACGTATCCGAGCAACCACCACCTCTCTCGGTGGAAGTAGACGATAGGAAGATAGTGGTGGTTGACGACGTGTTGTACACCGGAAGGAGTGTCCGCTCCGCCTTGGATGCTTTAACCGATGCAGGACGGCCCCGATTGGTGCAACTGGCGGTCCTTGTTGATAGGGGACACAGGGAGTTACCCATCCGCGCCGACTACGTAGGTAAGAACTTGCCCACGTCCCGGACTGAGCGAGTGCAGGTGAGGTTGAGAGAGGTGGATGGCCGAGACGAGGTGGTCCTGATGAGACCGCAGAACGGGTAAAGCATGTACAAAAATAGCCTGGTATCTATAGAGGATCTTAGCAACGAAGAGATTGAAGATATCCTTGATCTGGCCCAGGAAATGCAGCAAAACCTTCGCGCCTTCCCTACGTTAGCCTCGGGCAACATTATGGCCAGCCTCTTTTTCGAGGCGAGCACTCGGACCCGTGGCTCCTTCGAGTCGGCCATGAATCGATTGGGAGGCAGAACTATCACTACTACCGGTATCGGATCCTCTTCTTTGGAGAAGGGTGAGACCCTTGCCGACACGGTACGGGTGTGGAGTAGTTATTCTGACCTGATAGTACTACGCCACCCCTGGGAAGGTGCTGCCCGGCTAGCGGTAGACTACGCTTCTGTACCCGTCATTAACGCCGGCGACGGTGGTCATGAGCACCCAACCCAGACCTTGTGCGACCTCTTTACCCTCCGGGCTGAAAAGCGAAACCTCGAGGGATTAAAGGTGGCCCTCTGCGGCGATCTGAAACATGGGCGAACGGTACACTCACTAATTTTCGGGCTTCTCAGGTTTGGGGCAGAGCTATATTTCGTGCCGGGTGAGGGGCTGGACCTGCCTGAACATGTCAAAACTAAGATCGAAGCTCAATATAAAAGGCCCATTGAGAAAATCCCAGCCGGAGACTTCCAAGCCCTGTATGGTGGACAGACTGGCGGATCACAAGATGGAGAGCCTCTCGACGCTTTGTATATGACACCGAGCAAACCACATCTAAGGACGTTGTTCGAGGATGAGCCCAATTTTGAATTTAAAACATCTCCGGGAAGAGAGGTGGTTTTTTATGTGACTCGGAGGCAGACTGAGAGAGAGACTGGATCACCGAGCGCGCAGGCGCCTGTCGGGAAATACCCGCGCATCAGCAAAGCAACCATGAAAAAACGGTTCTCTCGCGCCACTGTGCTTCATCCTCTTCCTCGGGTAGATGAGCTCTCCTATGACATGGATGATGACCATCGTAGCAAATACTTTGTCCAGGCGGCGTATGGAGTGCCGGTAAGAATGGCCTTGATAAGCCTTATTCTTGAGCTAAAACCATGGAAAAAGGCTGGTGAAAGAAGAGCTGAGTCACAAGTAGAGGAGCCAACCATAGTGGCTACTCAAGGCATTGAATGCGCAAACCCCAACTGCGTGACGAACCGTGAGTCTCAGAGCTGCGAGTCCCGGTTCCTTGTTTTTACGGAACCTCAAGTTAGATTTACCTGCAACTATTGTGGATGGGAAATCGCACCCATTTTTTATGGGACTCAGCAGAGGGGAAGGAAGATTTACAAGCCCATTGGGAAGCTCCGTTTTAAGTCTCAGCATCAGCTGTTTCAGTTTCGTTTCTTTTGCAGTGAGGATGAAGCTCTGGGAGAAGGCTTTGTAAGTGTATCCTCCGCTGTGGAAACAGCTGCGCCGGTCTTCGAGGTTAAGGATTAGATGGCCCGGAGAGCTTTTTTAGTTTTGGAAGACGGGTCGATATACCCGGGATACTCATTTGGGGCCCAGGAAGACACCTATGGTGAGGTGGTGTTCAACACTGGTATGACCGGCTACCAGGAAGCCCTTACGGACCCCTCCTATGCCGGTCAGCTAGTTGTTCTCACCTACCCCCTGGTGGGCAACTACGGCATCAATCACAACGACAACGAGTCCATAAGAGTGCAGGTAGCTGGATTTGTCGTGCGGGAGCACTGTCTTACACCCAGCAACGGGTCAAACGACACCACCCTTCACCAGTTCCTGGCCGCTCAAGGAACTCCTGGCATCTATGGAGTGGATACGCGGGCCATCACCCGCCGTCTCCGCAGCTATGGGGTAATGAGGGGCGTTATCAGCCTTGACTCGCCGGAGGAGGTCAGGTCACGGTGGAGCTCCATCCCACGCTATAACGACGTGGACTACGTGCAAACGGTTACCACAAACGGGCCTTATCACTGGAAAGCGAATCGGGAAGTAGAAGCGGAGCCAAGGTACCGGATACTGGTAAACGACTATGGCGTAAAAAACAACATCTTGAGGGTTCTTTCAGATCGTGGCTGTGAAGTCATCACCGTCCCGGCAGCGGCCACAGCCGAAGAGGTGCTGGAGCAGAAACCCGATGGAGTTCTACTTTCTCCGGGACCAGGAGACCCTGCCTTGCTTGACTATGCTGTAGACACCGTCTCCAAGCTGCTGGGCAAGGTGCCAATAATGGGTATCTGCCTTGGACACCAGGTTGTGGCCCGGGCTCTCGGAGCCGGTACCTTTAAGCTCAAGTTTGGACACCGGGGCGCCAACCATCCGGTGAAAGACCTGGCCACGGGAAGGGTGTACATAACGGCCCAGAATCACGGGTATGCAGTGGATGCCAACACTCTACCGAGAGGACTGGAGGTCAGCCATGTCAATCTCAACGATGGGACAGTAGAGGGCCTGGTCCATCTGGAGATGCCCATTATGACCATCCAATACCACTCTGAGGCATCGCCTGGGCCCCGAGACAACGAGTATCTTTTTGACCGGTTCCTGGCGATGGTAGGTGCGCAAGATAAGATGGTAGGTGGGCAAAATGAGAAGAAAGGAGCTTCTTCACTCCTTGAAGGCAGCACGCCAAAAAGAGCACAATAAGTCCGTTAGTGCCGATCATCTGAATGGTCGGTCAATTAAAAGGCTTACGAGGGGCCGTGTGCTGTGGATTGCGGCCTTAGAACCGCACTGATGGAGGTAAAAAGTGTTCGGACACTTTCTTCTCGAGCAGGGTCTGGAGCTGGAACTGGAAGCTGAAATGGGCGAGGTAATGGATTTCATCGATAAAGATATGCCCAATTTTGTCTGCGGCGAATATGGCTACAACGTCAGCTCTGGTAGATGTGTTCTTAACTCGGAGTGGAAACTGATGGTGAAGCCTAGGGAGTTGGAGACCTCTACCATCGGGGAACGGCCCGTGGGCTATCTGATGGTTGAGAAGCTCAACGAATATGTGACCAAGTTTACTATTCCTCCGCGGGTTCAGTGGGGGCAAGAAGGAGAGGGGCCTACGGAGCAGGAAGCAAAGCTTTTTTCCAGCTTCATATTTCAGACTCTCAACGCCTTCCAAAATCGAGGCTATATTCAGTTACCCGGTGTCTTGCCTGTCGAGTGAAGGTCGTTTATGAATCAGCCAACCTAAACCCTCGCCCCGATTTATCGAGGCGAGGGTTTGATTTAAGACCCGTCTTTGAGCTACAACATAAGAGGAGACTTGCGATCACACTGGAGATGTGCGTCTTGGCGGTAAAGGGAACGGTCAATGGCGGCTAAACCTCAAAAGGTTCTGGTTATAGGCTCTGGCCCCATTGTCATTGGCCAGGCTGCGGAGTTTGATTATGCCGGAACCCAGGCCTGCAAAGCTCTAAGAGAGGAAGGGGTTTACACGGTCCTGGTCAACTCCAATCCGGCCACCATAATGACGGACCAGGGCATAGCTGATGCCGTCTATATCGAGCCTCTGACCGTTGATGTGCTGGACCGGATCATAGCCAAGGAGCAGCCCGATGGCATCCTCCCTACCCTTGGGGGACAGACGGGCTTGAACCTGGCGGTGGACCTGGCCAAGGCAGGCATTCTGGAGAAGTATGGCGTTCGGCTGCTGGGGACTCCTCTGAAGGCCATCCAAACGGCCGAAGATCGGGAAGAATTTCGCCAGCTCCTTCTGGAGATAGAAGAGCCCTTACCTCCCAGCATCTCTGTCTCCTCCTGGGAAGAAGCCGTTGAGGCATTTGAAAAGTTGGGCCTGCCCCTTGTGGTGCGTCCCGCCTATACCCTGGGAGGTACGGGTGGCGGGATGGTGCGGACACACCAGGAGTTTGATACCGTGGTGAAGGAGGGCATGGCCGCTAGTCCCATTAACCAGGTCCTACTGGAGCGTTCTCTAGAGGGCTGGCGGGAGATTGAATACGAGGTGATTCGGGATGCCGCCGACAACTGTATCACCGTATGCAATATGGAAAACCTGGACCCCATGGGAGTCCACACCGGCGACAGTATTGTAGTAGCTCCAAGCCAGACCCTCACCGACAAAGAGTACCAGATGCTTAGATCGGCCAGCCTGAAGATCATCAGGGCTCTGGGCATTGAAGGCGGCTGTAACGTCCAGTTTGCTCTTCGTCCACACCCTTTGGTGGAAGAGGCCTTTCATAGCGTGTGGGAGCCCGACTCTTCCTACTACGTCATTGAGGTCAATCCCCGTGTCAGCCGGAGCTCGGCGCTGGCCAGCAAGGCCACCGGCTACCCCATCGCTCGAGTGGCGGCCAAGATCGCGGTGGGCAAACGGTTGGACGAGATACCCAACGCCGTGACCCAGAAGACCCAGGCGGCCTTTGAGCCGGCCCTCGACTACTGCGTGGTGAAGATACCTCGCTGGCCCTTTGATAAGTTTCCCGCGGGCGACCGCACCCTCTCTACCCAGATGAAGGCCACGGGTGAGGTGATGGCCATCGATCGCTCCTTTGAGGCGGCTTTCCAAAAAGCGGTACGGTCCATGGAGACGGGAGGTCACACCCTCCTCTGGGAGGACCCCAAGTGGAGCCAAGGCGATGAGTTTGTTGCCGACGATCTACTACGGAAGGCCACCGATTTGCGACTCTGGGTTCTAATGGCGGCGTTGCGTCGGGGCAAATCCTCCCGGGAGCTTTCTGTCCAGAGCGGCATCGACCCTTGGTTCATTGACTCCTTTAAGCGCATCGTGGCCATGGAGCATAGGCTTCTAGCCGAGGATCTGGACCCTGAGCTCATGTGGGAAGCAAAAAGGCTTGGCTTTTCCGACGAGCAAGTAGGCGTCTTAGCGGACCTGCTTCCCGCTCGTGTCAGAGAGTTGCGGCACCAGTGGGACATCCGTCCGGTGTACAAAATGGTGGACACCTGCGCCGCCGAGTTTGAGGCAGTGACCCCTTATTTCTATAGCACCTACGAGCAGGAGAACGAAGCCCTACCCCTTGAGGGACCCAAGGCGGTGGTGATTGGAAGCGGCCCCATCCGCATAGGCCAGGGAATTGAGTTCGACTACTGCAGTGTTCACGCGGCCTGGGCGCTCCAGGAAGAAGGCGTCAAGAGCATTATGGTCAACTCCAACCCGGAGACCGTCTCCACCGACTTTGATACCAGCGACCGTCTTTACTTTGAGCCGCTAGATGGAGAGAGCCTGCAAGACATAATAGAAAATGAGACCCAGGACGAAGGTCCGCCGCCGTCGGTGGTGCAGTTTGGTGGGCAGACGGCCATCGACCTGTCCCAGGTTTTGGACCAGGCTGCCCTGCCCATACTGGGTTCCAGCGCTGAGGCTATAGACATAGCCTCAGACAGGCACCGTTTTGACGAGTTCCTGGCCCGGCTGGATATACCCCAGCCTCCGGGCGCGGCGGTGACTACCGCGGAGAGCGCCCTGAGGGTGACTCAAAACATCGGTTATCCGGTGGTGGTACGGCCCAGCTATGTGCTGGGGGGGCGGGCCATGGAGATCGTCCGAAACGCGGGAGAGCTTATTCGTTACCTCAACGAGGCTGCTTCGTTAGCCAGCGGTCGGCCGGTGCTGATAGATAGGTACATGGAGGGCAAGGAGTGCGAGGTGGACGCCGTCTGTGATGGCGAGGAAGTGCTTATTCCCGGCGTCATGGAGCATATCGAGCGGGCCGGGGTCCACAGCGGTGACTCTATGGCCATCTATCCTGGGCTTAACCTCACCTCCGAAGAGATAGATACCATCGTCGACTACACTACCCGTATAGGGAAAGCTCTCAACATAAAGGGGCTGATGAACGTACAGTTCGTCATCGTTGGCGGCAGGCCCTATCGCAGCCCCAGCCATCCAAGGGAGGAGGGCACAGACACCACCGTCTACGTATTGGAGGTGAACCCCCGCTCCAGCCGTACCGTCCCCTTTATCTCCAAGGTCACCGGCGTCCCCATGGTCAACCTGGCCACGCGGGTAATCCTGGGCAGAAGCCTTAAAGAGCTGGGCTACAAGGGGGGTCTGTGGCCTCGCTCGAAGGCGGTGGCCGTGAAAGCGCCCGTTTTCTCTATGTCTAAGCTGGCGGGAGTTGACTGGTATCTCGGCCCGGAGATGAAGTCTACCGGGGAGGTTATGGGAGTCGACTTTGGGTTCGAAGCGGCCTTGACCAAGGCGCTGGCTGCTGCCGACCTGACCCTAGCTCGGCAGGGGTCGATCCTTTTGAGCATAGCCGATAGGGACAAGGCGGAGTCGCTGGGGTTGATACGGGATCTAACGAAGGCTAATTGTAAACTCTACGCCACGGAGGGGACGGCAGCTATGCTCCAAGCCATGGGTGGCAGCGTGACTATGATTACCAAAAAGCTCAGCGAGGGACACCCTAACGTGGTGGACGTGATTAACGATGGCACGGTGCAGGCGGTAATTAACACCGTTTCCGACGTGGCGTCAACCCTCCGGGATGGTTTTTTTATCAGGAGGGCCGCCGCGGAGAGGCGCATTCCCTGTTACACATCCTTAGATACTGCTCGGGTGGCGGTGGAGAGTCTTCTAATGGGTTCCACCAGCTACAGTGTGGAGCGGATAGACAGGTATCTTGACGGCT
>JAPULR010000018.1 GCA_027294635.1 Chloroflexota bacterium
CCGGTGGAGGCAAAAGTAGCCACGGCTGCCATAGCCATGACCAGCCAGCCGTAGTAAAAGGGCGTTGGAGGGCGCCAGTTAAGGGCCGCCCTTAGACTCGCCATGAATCCGCGGTTACAATGTTACCCAAGACCAGTGCCCTTGCTAAAAGGCCGGCCGCTGTAGGATTGAGGGTTCAACCTTGCGAGAGATGAGCTGACCGTCGGTGGGCTGGCCGAGGAGTTGGCCCTTATCCACCATCACCTTGCCGCGGAGCATAACCGTGGTGGGCCAGCCTTCCACCTGCCATCCCTCCCAGGGGCTGTAGTCTCGCACATGCAGGTCATCTATGCTCAAGGACTTCTTCACCGAGGGGTCTATGATAGTGATGTCGGCATCGCTGCCAACGGCTATAGCCCCTTTCCTTGGGTAGAACCCCAGCATCTTGGCGGCGTTGGTGGAGGTTACGTCGGCGTACCGCTCCAGAGACATGCCCTGCTTTACCACCCCATCGGTGTAGGTGACCCCCATCCGGATCTCTATGCCGACGTTCCCGCCGCGCATGTCCAGCACGTTTCTTCCGGCTATCTTGTCCAGGTAGGTGGTGAAGCCGCTGTCGGTAGCGGTAAAGGCCAGGTCTTGATGCAGCAGCCCATCCCACAGTCGTAGGCGGTCATCCTCGTACTTCAATGAGGGGAAGGTATGGTACTTCATCCCGTCCTCCTCTTTATACCGGTCGCAGTTGAAGGAGAGGGCCAGGGTCAGGACCTCCCCGTACACCGGCATTCCTCTGCTGCGGGCCTCGGCAATGGATTCCAGGCCCTCCTTGGCGGTCACGTGGACGAAGTACATCCCCACCCCTGTGCGCTCCGCCAGCCAAACAACCCGGCGGAAGGCCAGGTCCTCCACCAGGTTGGAGTGAATGAGGTGGGCGTTGTGCCAGTCCCACCGTCCCCGCTTCTTAGCCGTCAGATAGTTGTACATGGTGATCTCATCGTCGGCTCCGTGAACGGCCAGCACGCCGCCGTGCTTGGCGATCTGCTCCATTAGGTCACTCAACCGCCCCATGTCCATCTTGGCCACTATACTTATGGGGATTCGACCCTCGGGTGGTTTTGTATCGGTGGTGAAGATCTTGATACTTGGGAACCCTGCGTTGATTAGCTCGCTGTAGCGGGAGATGGCGTCGGGGGTGTTGGAGCTGGAGTATACGCAATGGGTCGAGTAGTCGGTGTAGGCATTACCCGGCCAGACGGATATATAGTCGTGGATACCGGCCACAATGTCCCCCTCATTAGGCACAGGAGCGAAGTCTACCACGGTGGTGGTCCCGCCCCAGATGGCGCCAAGGGAGTGGTCCCTGGGCCCGGCGTTGGGCACTCCCGGCACCGATTCCGGGATTCTCGGCTGAACGTTGGACGCGGCGTGGATATGGGGCTCTACTCCACCGGGCACGACGATCTTTCCGGTGGCGTCAATGACCTCTTTTGCCTCGGGTAACGGAGCGCCCGGGATACAGACGGCAACGATCTTCTCTCCCAAGATTCCTATGTCCCAGTGCCCCGCTCCCGTAGGCGTGACAACCCGTCCCCCCTTAATAATCGTGTCCAGCATTTCCTACTCCTATCTACCCAGCAAATACATATGGCATTTGTCGACTGGGCCGGTGGAGGTGATTGTAGACCAGCAGTGAGGGGTGTCAAGGGTCTGCCTTGTGCGGAGAGTCTGACGTAGACCAAGCCAACGCCTTAAAATGGTTTATACTAGGCCCGATTTCAGCAGCCAAGGAGGGGTAACATGGCTCAAAGCAAACTCAGAGTTGGCGTTCTTGGGGCAGGCAGGTGGGCAAATATGGCCCATATCCCCGGCTGGCAGCGTGACCCCCGTGTCGAGGTCGTGGCCCTGTGCGACGTGGAAAAGGACTTGGCGAGGGACGTGGCCGGAAAGTTCAACATCCCTGAATCCACGGACGACTGGCAGGCCCTGATTTCCCGCCCCGACATCGATGTTATCGACATCGTGACGCCGTCCAACACTCACCACGAGCTGGCGGTGGCGGCGGTGGGGGCGGGGAAGCATGTGCTTAGCGAGAAGCCCGTTGCCCACGATTTTCGCGAAACCCTTCGCCTGGCCGGTGAGGCCAAGAGCAAAGGTCTCAAGACCAAGCTGGGTTTCACTTTTCGGTATACCCCAGGAGTACAGTTCGCCAAGTCCCTCATTGACGAAGGGTTTGTGGGTAGACCCTTTATCTTCAACGGCTACGAGCAGAACTCGCAGTGGCTGGACCCCCAGACCCCACTGCGGCGGTCCCAGATGAGAGAGGACCAATCGCTCCTTCAGGTTGTGTCCCTGGAGGGGTACGGCGCACCCATAATCGATATAGGCCGGTGGTGGGTCGGCGCCGAATACTCCAGCGTGGTGGGGACCATGCGCAACTTCATCCCGGAGCGCAAGGTGTGGGGCAGCGACCAGCTAACGCCGATGAACATTGACGATGGTGACGTCTTTGTCGCCGAGTTCGGCAACGGGGTCATCGGTTCCATCCAGACCAGCTTTGTCACCATCGGCAACTTCCCGGGAGTGGAGGCCCGGATCTTCGGTGACAAGGGGGCCATCATCTGTCGCATGGTTGAGGAGTTCGGAGTGGCGGAGACTATCAAGGTGGCTACCCCTGACAGCGTTGAGTTTAAGGAGATGGAAATTCCGCGCCGGTTCTACCCGGAAGGAGGTCATTCCAATGAAAGCTGGCGCAGTCTTTTCTACGCCAACCTGATCAAGGACTTCATTGACGAGATTGTGGAAGGTGGTGAAAAGAACCAGGGCAACTTTGCCGACGGCGCCGCGGTCCAGGCGGTCATCAACGCAGTGGAGCTCTCGGTCCGTGAACGGCGGTGGGTGGACCTTCCCCTGGAGCGCTAAAGATGGAGAGCAGCGCACCCCAATTCGCCGCATGGCTGGATGAGTTCTTCGCCTCCTACTATCGCCACCGTCCCGTTAATGCAACCTTTATTGGCGTCCACAACTACGACCACCGCCTGCCCGATTTTTCGCCTCAAGGCGTCGACGAATGCGTCGCGGAGATGGAAGCTCTGCTAAAGACGCTCCGGACTTTGCCCCAGGAGCCACTGACGGAAGCCCAGAGCATGGACCGCAAACTGGCGGAGGGGTTCCTTGAAATCCAGCTGTGGGAGTACGGTTCCAGCCATTTCCACCTGGGCAACCCCTCCCTCTACACCGGCGAGGCCATCTTTGGAGTTTTGTCCTTGTTTCGCCGCGCCTTCGCCCCTTTGGAGCAGCGATTGGAAGCTGCCATCGACCGGATGAACGCCATACCGTCTCTTCTGAACCAAGGTAAAGCTAACGTGCGGCAGGCTCCTCCAGCCTGGACGGAGCGAGCTACCCGAGAGTGCACTGGAGCCCTGGCCTTCCTTGGCGACGGCCTTGAGATATTCATGCGCGATAACGGCGTCGACAGCAAGAGCCTCAGGAATGCCGCAGACACCGCATCCGCCGCCTTTAGAGACTTCCAGTGCTACCTGGAGACAGAGCTTCGCCGCCGCCCTACTGAGGAATACGCCTGTGGCGGGGAAGCCTTCAACCTCATGCTGCGCCAGGGCCACTTCCTGGATATGGATGCCTCCGAGGTGGAAATCTATGCCTGGGACCAGTTGAAGGGAAGTGAGGCAAAGCTTGAGGCCTATGCCGGAGACTTTGGAGCGTCGGACTGGAGGAGCGCTCTGGCCCAGCTTGCCGACCACCAGCCCTCAGTAGAGCGGTACTACCCGCGTCACTGGGAGCTGTGGGAGGCCTGCCGCGCCGCAGCAGAGGAGCACGAGCTACTGACCTGGCCGGACTGTCCTATTGAATTTGTCCCAAGGCCTTCGTGGGCGCGAGGAGCCGCCCCCCACCTCTACTTCCTGCCGTACCACTCCGCGCCAGCCTTTGACCCATTGCCCGCCGTCGACTATCTGGTGCCTCCCATCGATAAGGATATGCCACCGGAGACACAGGAAAGGCTGCTGCGGGCCACCAACGACAGCGTCATCAAGCTAAACCACGTGGTACATCATGGGAGCATCGGCCACCACGTCCAGAACTGGTACGCGTATAAAGCTCAATCGCGCATAGGCCAGATAGCGGCGGTGGACTGCGCCTCTCGCCTGGCCCTCTTTTGCGGCAGCACCATGGCCGAGGGGTGGGCTACCTACACCACCGGGCTGATGGATGAGGTAGGCTTCCTCACGTCTCTGGAGCACTACTCCCTGCACCACGCCCGGCTGAGGGCCTCAGCCAGGGCCATAGTTGATGTGAACCTGCACACTGGCAAATTTTCCTTTGATGAGGCCGAGGCCTTTTATCGTGACTACGTCGCCATGTCTGAGAAGGCATCCTATGCCGAGGTGGTGAAGAACAGCATGTTCCCCGGCGCCGCTGTGATGTACCTCATGGGGTCGGACATGATACGGCGGCTTAGAGAGGAGCTATCGACGAAACAAGGGGCCGCCTTTAATTTAAAACAGTTTCACGACAGGTTTCTCTCCTACGGTTCCGTACCCGTCTCTCTAATAAGGGAGGCCATGAAGCGGTGAATCGGTGGTATTATCGTGAGGAAAAAGCATTAGGGAGGTGGAGCCATGCGGACCATTGACGCCATTGCCCAGATTTTGAAAATGGAGGGGGTACAGTACCTGAGCGCCTTTCCCACCACCCCCATCATTGAGGCGGCGGCGGAGGCTGGTATAAGGCCTATTATCTGCCGTCAGGAGCGGGTTGGGGTAGGCATTGCCGATGGCTACAGTCGAGTCAAGAACGGAAGCCCGCCGGGCGTCTTCGCCATGCAGTACGGCCCCGGTGCTGAGAACGCCTACGCCGGGGTGGCCACCTCCTTCTCCGATGCCGTGCCCATGCTGATACTGCCTCTAGGCCATCCGTTGGAGCGAGACGGTATCTTTCCCCACTTCAGCTCGGTGCACAGCTATGCCTCGGTAACCAAGTTTGTGGAGCAGGTCAACACACCCACTCGTGTGGTCGATACGTTGCGCCGCGCCTTCGCCCGTCTCAAGATGGGCCGACCCGGACCCGTGATGGTGGAGATCCCGGCCGATGTGGCCGTGGAGCAGGTAGATGCTGACCTCTTGGAGAGCTATCAGCCTGTGAAGGCCACTTGCTCCCAGGGCAATCCCAGGGATGTGGAGGCGGCCGCCAGGGCGCTGGTTCAGGCCCAAAGGCCGATAATCCATGCGGGCCAGGGAGTCCTCTACGCCGACGCCACCAAGGAGCTGCTGGAGCTGGCCGAGCTGCTCCAGGTCCCGGTGATGACCACCTTGGCGGGCAAAAGCGCCTTCCCCGAGGACCATGCACTGGCCCTGGGCAGCGGCTCCGGCGTAATGAACGGCCCCGTGTACCACTTCCTGAAAGAAGCCGACGTAGTCTTCGGCATAGGAACCAGCTTTACCAAGCACGGCATGACCACATCCATCCCACCGGGGAAGGTTCTTATTCACGCCACCAACGACTCCATCGACATCGGCAAGGACTACAGCGTGGACCATCCTATCATCGGTGACGCCAAGGAGGTCTTGCGCCAGTTCATCGACGCGTCCAGGGACATATTGGGAGGCAGAGCTTCAGCGGGCAACGGCCAGGCCAAAGAGGAGATCGCCAGTGTGCGGGAGGAATGGCTCAATGGGTGGATGCCCGAGCTCACCTCCGACGAGGCCCCCATTAACCCTTACAGGGTCATCTGGGAGCTGATGAAGAACGTAGACCCCTCGGGGGCCATCGTGACCCACGACTCCGGCAGCCCCCGGGATCAGATCGTGCCCTTCTATAAATCGGCGGGCCCCCGCAGCTACCTGGGATGGGGCAAGTCCCACGGGCTGGGGACGGGCCTGGGCCTGATTATGGGCGCCAAGCTGGCGGAGCCGGACAAGTTCACCGTCAACGTCATGGGTGATGCCGCCTTTGGAATGACCGGCCTGGACTTTGAAACGGCGGCCCGCAGCGGCATACCCATCTGCACCGTGGTCCTGAACAACTCCTCCATGGCCTGCGAGGCCGACTCCATGGCAACGTCGCATAGTCTCTTTAACACCAGGGACCTGGGCGGCAACTACGCCGATATGGGAGCCGCCATGGGCGGCTGGTCCGAGCGAGTGGTGGACCCTGCCGAGGTTGGCCCGGCCATCCTGCGGGCGCGAAAGGCCACCCAGGAGGGGAAGGCGGCACTGCTGGAGTTCATCACCAAGCAGCAAACTAAGACCTCCCACAAACGGGCCTTTGAGTAGGGACGTTAAGAGTTTTTCATTTTCCTGGACAAAAGGAGTCGCCCGAGAGGCTCGGAGTAAACGGGGAATTCCGCCCATGGTTCGACGGGCTCACCACGAGCGGAACGGGGCGCGTATATCCTGAGCAGTACCTAATGTACAACCCGCTCACCCTGAGCGTGTCGAAGGGTCATGCTGCTCTCAAGGAATGATTATCATTCTGAATATTGATACATCGGGATGAAGAATCTCATCCCGAGAGTGGAATGCTCATGGTTCGATCCCGATAATCCCGATTTATCCCGCAGATACCGTTATCGGTACAGACGGGATAGCGGGAATAACGGGGCGAGACAAGCTCACCATGGGCGGAAATCAAACCGGCTCATC
>JAPULR010000180.1 GCA_027294635.1 Chloroflexota bacterium
CTGTTGGACCCGATATTTGCGCCCGACGTTGCCGCCGTGGCGCCAGAGCTGGGCACCACAGGCTTGGTGGTAGCGGGTAGAGAAAATACGACTACACAAATTGTCGGTGTGACTCCGCAATACGAGTCCGTCCGAAACTTCTCCGTTGGCTCAGGACAGTTCATATCAAGTAGCCAGGTGGATAACCGGTCGGAGGTTGCGGTCCTAGGGTCACAGGTGTCGGAGACCCTGTACGGATTGCGCGATCCCGTAGGGCAAACGATACGCATCAACGGTCGCCAGTTTACCATCATCGGCGTCTTGGAGAGCAGGGGAGGAACCGCCCTTGGTAACCAGGACAACCAGGTCCTGGTCCCCATTACCACCGCGTATTATCGGCTGGCCTCACAGCGGACGACCCAGGGAGACATCAGCGTTCAAAGTATCAGTGTGGAGGTAACGGGCGAAGAGGCCATAGATGATGCCCTGCAACAGATCTCTACCGTGCTGCGTCTGCGGCACCGCATTACGGGGGAAAACGACTTTATCATCACCAGCCAGCAGGACGTCATTGAGACCCTGGAAGAGACCACCGAGACCTTTGTGGTCTTCCTTGGCGCCATCGCCGGCATCTCCTTGCTGGTCGGCGGCATTGGGATCATGAACATCATGCTGGTCTCGGTGACGGAACGCACCCGGGAGATCGGTATCCGCAAGGCAGTAGGAGCCAAGCGCCGCAACATCCTCTTTCAGTTTGTTGCCGAGGCAACCCTCCTCAGCCTTGGGGGAGGGGGCATCGGAGTGGTCGTGGGGTTAGTGCTTTCGGAGTTGCTGGACGGCCGTACCCTGGGAGGCCAGAGCTTCCAGACCGCCTTCAGCGGCGATATCGCGGTGCTCGCATTGTTAGTGTCTGTGGCCATCGGGCTTTTCTTTGGCATCTATCCCGCCATGCGAGCCGCCCGGCTCCATCCCATCGATGCCCTGCGATATGAATAGAGGTATCCGCATAAAAGGGAGAAAGAAATGAATACGAAGTCGTTTGTGACATTGGTGATAGCCATCCTGGTCCTGGGCGGGAGCCTGGGCGGGGCCTTTGTCGGAGGCATTGCCTTGGGCAAAAACCAGGAAGATGATGTGGCTCTAAACAGCGCATCTACCCAGCTACCGTCGGGTACCGACCAGCAGGCATCTGGCCAGCTCACCCAGGAGCAACTGGACCAGCTTCGCCAGCAGATTCAGTCAGGCGAATTTGACCCGGAGAACCGGGACCAGCTTCGCCAGCAGTTTCAGGACCAGTTTGGCCAGGGAGGTCCCGATGGTCTGGGCTTTGGTGGCGCGGGTGGTCTAACGGGCACCATAGAAGGCATAGAAGGGGATACCATCACCATCAACACGGCCCAGGGACCGCTGCAGGCGACTATTAGTACAGACACCAGCATCCAGATCATTACCGAGGGCACGCTAACAGACCTGGAAAACGGTACCCAGGTAACGGTTAGGGGACAGCGCGGGGAAGACGGGACGGTAGAAGCCACCTCTATCACCGTTACCCCAGAAGGCCTTGGCGGCTTATTCGGCGGCCCCCTCTTTGAGGGCCAACGGCGGCCGAATCTACAGTTGCCTTGATAGAGGCCCAAAATTCGTGACCTACTGGCAACTAGGATTCGGGTTGGGGGAGGTAAAGCCGTGGACGATGATGTCCTGAACTTTGTTTTAGATCGTTGCGTTGATGACATGCTCAACGGAGGTTTGGGTGTGGAAGCCTGCCTTAGGAAGCATCCGTCTCATAAGGCTGACCTACATCCGCTGCTGGAAACGGTAGGAATCTTGCGGCCCCTTAGAGTGACGCCTGTACCATCCGGAATCAAGGCTCGGGCTTGGGCGCATTTAAAAGCTCAGGCCGGTCGTCAATTTGCTAGATAGATGGGATCTTCAAACTTTTTTAAAAGTCTTGCGTTACGCTGTTTACATGAGGCATGCAGAACTAAGTGAGAAAAGGAGGTTACAATGAATAAAAGACGTTGGTTGTATGCTCTAATTCTGACGGGACTCCTGGTCATCGGTATTACGGGAGGCGCCGTCTTAGCCCATGGTGGGGGGGAGAACGGCGATTCGCCTGTCAAAAGCTTCGCCTCCCGCGTGGCGGGGATCCTGGGTCTAAACGAATCGCAGGTCCAGGATGCCTTCGATCAGGCCCGCACAGAGATGCAGGATGAGGCTCTGCAGGCCAAGCTGGACAAGATGGTGGAAAGCGGCCGGCTGACTCAGGAGGAGGCAGACGAGTATAAGGAGTGGTACGACTCACGGCCTGATACCCTTACCCCAGGGTTCGGCGGACGTAAGTTCCACTTCGGTCAAGGTTTCGGAAGCCGCCGGTTCCACCACGGTATGGGAATGTGGGACAAGGCTCCTCAGTCGGAGTCCATAGAGAGTAACGCTACGACCTTCTAAGACGGTAGGTTGGGTATACAGGGCGGGACAGGGTCTAACCCCCGGCCCGTCCCGCCCTGTATTATTAAAGAAGGTATGCTAGAGACGGAGAGATGACGATTGTGGCCAGTAAGGTACTGATTGTAGAAGATGACCCCAATGCCGTAGAACTTCTGCGTCTTTACCTGGGGCGTGACGGGCATAAGGTTCTAGTGGCATCGGACGGACTGGAGGGGTTACGTCTCGCCAGAGAGGCTCACCCAGACCTGGTGGTTCTCGACTTAATGCTTCCCAAGCTGGACGGCATGGAGGTATGCCGCGTCCTCAGGGAAGAATCGGACGTACCCATCGTCATGCTCACGGCTCGAGTTGATGAGGAGGCCCGTCTCAAGGGGCTGGACCTGGGAGCCGATGATTACGTAACGAAACCTTTCAGTCCCCGTGAGCTGGCCGCCCGCGTTCGAGCTGTACTCCGGCGCACTGCTCGGAATGCCTTGAACCGGGGGCCTGCCAAGCTGTCTTATGGAGACGTCAAGGTAGACTTACAGCGAAGATCGGCACACGTGGCTGGAGAAAAGGTAACTCTCACACCCACGGAGTTCCGCATTCTGAGCATGTTCATAAGGGACCCCAGCATGGTATTCACGAGGGATCAAATAATTGAGCGAGTATTTGACCTTGATTTTGATGGCTTCGACAGGACTGTGGATACCCATATCTCTAATCTCCGACGAAGGTTACAGGTGGATCCAGGAAAACCGCGTTACATTCACACTATTTACGGCGTAGGGTACAGGTTCGGTGATGAGTAGGTGGTTTTTTAGTATCCAGTTGCGCCTGATTGTGGTATTTGCCCTCGTCCTCGTAATGGCTCTTGGCAGTGTAAGCCTGTATGTGGGGCTGGCTGCGAACAGAGAGGCAGACCAATTTGACGAGAGACTTGAGGAGGCGAGAGCAGCCCGGGTAGAGCAAATGATTTCCAGGTTATACTCAGAGCGGCAGGACTGGGGTGAGCTTCAGGCGGTCGTTGAGCAGGCTGGCTCCCTTTACGACCGCCGTATTGTGGTCACAGACTCGGAAGGGCGCATTGTTGCGGACTCCCACTTTAGATTCGGCAGGCCCTGGATACCTCGCCAAAGGGAGTCCAGGTTCATGCCGATCGTAAGCGGCAATGAAGAAATCGGCTCTCTTGCCTTGGCTCCAAGCGAGATTCAAGAGACTATAGCGGAGCCAGCCATCTCTCGCGTAGTTTCGTCGCTCAACCGGTCTCTAATCTGGACCGGGCTGGCGGCGGGGGTCGGTGGAATTCTGCTGGTCTCTCTGATGTCTCGGCGGATACTTACCCCCGTAAGAGAGCTTACCCTTGCGGCTGGGCGGCTGGGCCAGGGTGACCTCTCCCAGAGGGTAGCTACCTCGTCCCGGGATGAGATCGGACAGCTGGGGGCCACCTTCAACGCTATGGCCGAGGGCCTGGAAGGAGCGGAGCGGCAGCGGCGGAGCCTAATGGCTGACGTTGCTCACGAGCTCAGGACGCCTCTGTCCAACATCCAGGGTTACCTGGAGGCCGTTAGAGATGGCCTGCTGGAGCCGGATAACGCCACCATCGACACAATATATCAGCAGGTGCTTCATCTGACACGTCTGGTGGAAGACCTCAGGCTCCTCGCTCTAGCCGACGCGGGTGCCCTGAGCCTCAGTCTTCAGGAGGAGTCTCTACAAGAAGTCCTCCAAAGTTCGGTGGCAAGTTGCCGGCCCCGTGCCGAAGCCAAGGGCGTTTCCGTAGCCCTCTCGATTCCCTCTGAGATTCCTCTAGTGCAGATGGACCGTACACGCATCGCTCAGGTGGTGAGCAACCTGTTGGACAATGCCATATTCCACACCCCCCAGGGAGGGTCGGTATCGGTATCGGCAGAGTCATTAGGGTCTGCCGTCAGGATTATCGTGGCCGATACAGGGGAGGGTATCCCACCAGAAGACCTGCCCCAAGTCTTTGAGCGCTTCTACCGTGTGGACCCATCCAGGGCAAGGACAACGGGCGGTACCGGCCTGGGTCTAACCATAGCCAGGCAGCTGGTGGAGGCCCATAGAGGCACCATCCGGGCGGAGAGCACACCCGGTCGGGGCAGCCGCTTTATCTTTGAACTGCCGCTGGCGTAGATAGCAGCTGCTCCAACAGCTCTCTTGCCCGGCCCAGACCTCTTCTTCCCCCCCTCTATGCCTGACGTCTGATTTGCTATACGCCCAGGAACAGCAAATAAATGAGGAGGCAGGGCAGGCTTCACTCCAGGGCCGAAAGAAGCTAGGATATAGTCTCACCAAATGCACCCTATGGGGGAACCGGTGCCCTGGGCGTTCGGCCGTGCCACACGGGTAGACTCCCAAGACCCCAGCGAGTTTGCCCAGGACCACCGCAGAAGCCCCAGGGCGGGGGCCACCGGACTTGCAGACCAGGGGGATCAGCAAAGGAGTGGCGAAGGAGATACCCGCCCGCCCAGATGATTGAGTATGAAGACAACGTAGGCTGTGAGACCTGATCCTCGGAGACGAACACAACAAATTGGGCAAAGAGGACAAACCTATGTTCAACATCTCGACCAAGTTCAACCAGATCGATTTGAGAAAACTGGCGGAGAATTCAGCCCCGGATCGTGCGTTCCTCAGCCTGTACCTTTCCGGGCCAGCAGGAATGGCAGCACTCGACAAGCGTATCAGGACTGACCGAGCTTTGCTAAAGGACCACCCCGACGAACTCGAGTACTTCGACCGAAACATGAAGACGGTGGAAGGCTACTTCAAAAGAAATCCTCACAAGTCCGGGAGCCTATGTTTATTTGCCTGTTGGGTACTTGATTTCTTCGAGGCATTCACTCTGCCTGTTTCCGTGCCCGACCTGGTCTGGGTGGACTCGTCACCCTATATCAGGCCACTGGCCGAACTCCAGGACGAGTATGAGAATTACGCCGTGGTGGTTGCTGACAACAGAATGGCGAAAGTGTTCCTGGTCGCCTCTGCGGTGCCTCGCCGCGAAGTTCAGATTGCTGGCAATGTCAAAAACCATGTCAAGGTGGGCGGTTGGTCGCAGCAGCGATATGAGCGACGCCGGGACAAGCAGCTTCAACACTACGCCAAAGATATCGCTGATGAGCTTATGGAGTTGGACCGAGAGAACGCCTTCAGACGGGTTCTAATGGTGGGATCTAAGGAAACACTACGAGCGATTCGATCGGCCCTGCCAAACCAAATCGCCCGGAGGGCTGTGGAAGATAAGGCCCTGGACTTGGGCAAAAGCGATGATTGGGTGGAAAAGGAGATTTTCGACCTTTTTGTCGAGCAGGAGCGCGCATCCGA
>JAPULR010000181.1 GCA_027294635.1 Chloroflexota bacterium
AGAGCCCGGGGTGGGGGTCCCTCTTGACAACAGGCTGACCAATGAGGATGGCACCGCTTACACCACTACGAAGAATCCCACGCCCCTTGGTGACAAAGCTATAGGTACCACGGGGAGCTTCTCTTTGACGGTGGTAGATGCCACCAGCAATGACGGCCCCGCCACCGAGGACCAAGTGACTTTCACTAGCACCTTCACTGGGCCCAATGACAAAGAATATACTATTAAAGTGGACCGGGTGTTGCATCGAGGGCCCAACCACACCTTCTTGGGCGGGGTAGGTACTAACTTCGTTCACCACGGCCGTACCGGGATCGGGTTAAAGATTATGCCCCAGCTCTTCGCCTATGTGGCCTTTTGGGGAGTCGCAGAACTGTCCATCGATGGAGAAGTTGTGGCCTCTAACCGCTTCATTCACGCAATGTTGACTGATAACGTCAGGGACGAACGATACAATGTAACCTTCGATGAAGGCGTGGATCCCAGTCGGCTGCAGTTCCACATCATTATGCCTCCGTTAGAGGTCACTCCCCAAGGGCCTCGACCCAGCCCTGTGCCAACGGGGTTCATACTGCCTAACGGTAATGAGCAGCCGTTCCTGCACATCAATTTTGAGTCGGTTACAATAGAACCGTGAAGACCCAGTGATCAGCTACTGCGGCGCCGCCGCCAGATGGGGTACCATGCTTAACGACTTTGCTGGCTGGACTTCCTTGAAAGGTGTTCCCACAACCCTCGTTATGACAAAGAGGGTGGCTAGTGCCACCCTATGCTCTTTCCTGGCCGTCTCTCCATCCTTCTTCTGGTCAACTCCCCTCCCGCCAATGGCTTGCCAGGGTTATGGCCTGCCGTGTACGCGTATGCGCTCCATCTAGCAGACCTCCCGTTTAGGAGCGCCACCAGACCAGCCCACTAAAAACACCGGCGCTGAAAATCCCTCCCTTTTTGCCCGCAACGACCTATCTCTTCAGATTCTCCTGCCTCGCAAGGACACGCTCCATCAAGGGATGCATTCCCAGCTCGGTGGACATGGCCAGGGACTCGTCCAGCAGCGACATGGCCTTATCATGGTTGCCAAGGTTATCTTGCTGGATCAGCGTGTCGGTGTAGTCGCAGCAGGTCCATGCCAGCTCGGGCCGGTAGCCCGCCTTCCGGCAGAAGGCCAGGGCTTCCTCGAAGTGGGCCATGGCTTGATCAAGGTTACCCATGGTCTGAGACAGCAGGCCAAGCAGCCGGTCGACCGATGATACGGTCGCAATCATCGTGCCTCGATGCCACTGCAGATACCCATAATGCTCCGCCGCCGCAGACTGGTCGCCCTTCTGCACGGCCAGCAGGGCCAACCCAGTTTTGGCGTACATGGCGAAAAAAGGGGTGACAGACTGTGCTGAGAGAACCGCCTCGGCGGCTGCCTCGGCTATTTCCAAGTGGTCTGGGACACCGGTGATGCGGGCTATTGCGGGTATCGCCGCTGACGTCATTCCAGACGCGAAGAACTGGTCCGGCCCGGCCCGGCGCATCACCTCAAGGAGCCGTTCTAGGAAGACTTCTCCTTGGGCGGATTCCCCCGTCTCATGTTCCAACGTAACTCGGGCCCCTAGGAGTTGCGGATTTAGGGGTGACAGGTCCAGGCCCCGGTCACTATATTCACGGCCCACGTTCCAGTGGCCCTCAAGGCACGGCAGGGACGTGACCGGCACAAAGCCAATACTAGCTAGCAGTCGGCTGCTTCGCCTCTCCACCAGGTCCCGCATGGCCAATGCGTGGGGGCGGGCCGCATCAAGATCACCCATACGAAGTAAACTTACCGCGCTCCACCAGCGAGAAAGCACTTCAGAAAGGGTGTTTTCATCACCGGTGGCCAGCTCTATGGCCCGTAGCCCATTGTCTACGCTCTCTTGCCAACGGAGGTGTTGCCCGCTCACAATAGCGGCATAGGTCAGGGTCTGCACCTCCAAAGGCACGTCCCCCTCACGCTTGGCGATGGCGATCGCCCGGCCCAGGGCCTGTCGAGCGCCTTCGTAGTCACATTCCGCAATACCAAGGATCCCACCGTAGCGGGAGAGGAGGCGACCCGCCTCGTGGGAATCGGCCGGGACTAGAGTAAGAGCACGAGCCAGGAGTTGAGAGACCCCTGGAATCAGATAAGCTGGAGGCGCCATTGGGAATTCCGCGGCGGCCACTGCTAGGGCGACATTCTCCACCTCGGCGAAGTACTCAAAGGCGCGGCTTAGGGTGGCGAACGCTTCCCCAAGCCGATGCGCCTCGACCGTGGCGGACTGGGCCCGCGCCAGTCCAAACAGCAGGGCAGCGGCCTCTTCATCGGAAGCCACCTCCGTTCCGGACAGGGTTATTTCCCGGGCAACCAAGCCCTTTTCAAAATGGGTAAGCGCGTCCTCGTAAGCATAGGTTGCCAGGGCCCGATCGCCAGCCAGCAAAGAATAGTGGACCAGCTTTTCGGTGCCCTTGACCGATTCGGCCTCGGCAAAGTGGTAGGCCAGCTCTGGCGCGTGGGCCTCGGCGTTGGCTCCATAAAGCTCTTCTAGGGTCTCAGCGATGCGGGCATGCAGGCGCACCCGTCGGCTGGTGGTCAGCTCCTCCGCCAGGGTTTGCTGAATCAGAGCGTGATTGAACTGGTAGCGTTCAATTTGGCCGGGCACGTCTTCGATCAAATGGCCGGACACCGCCTCATCCACCGCCTGGAGCAACTGGTCCTCGGACATCCCGCCGCACAGAACATTCAGCAGCCGGAAATCAAACTCCCTTCCGATTA
This sequence comes from Chloroflexota bacterium, assembly GCA_027294635.1. GTDB lineage: Bacteria > Chloroflexota > Dehalococcoidia > Lucifugimonadales > JAPULR01. The sequence continues at coordinate 2,774 of JAPULR010000181.1, forward strand.
TGGAAGCGGTGGTCAACACCTCATTACATTGCTCCGACAGCCGGTTGAGACGCTGCCCGATTACCTCCCGGACGCCCTCGGGTATTCTCAGTCCATCGGGTGTGCCGATGTGCTCGGCGGTCAATTCTCCACGTTCCGACAGCAGCCTGATGTCTTCGGTCATGACAAAGCGAT
>JAPULR010000182.1 GCA_027294635.1 Chloroflexota bacterium
AGTTTCAGGGACGCCGACCTATGTTTCGAAGATATACATATTGGTAAGTGATAGCGGCTAGCAGTGCGCCCGAAACGGGGCCGACCCAGTATATCCAGTGGTCAGCCCAGTCGTTGCCTACCAGCGCGGGCCCAAAGCTACGGGCCGGATTCATGGAAGCTCCGGTGAGGGGGACAGCAAACAGGTGGCCTACCAGCACCATGAGTCCAATAGCCATCGGGGCGATGGCAGCTTTGCCTCGTGGGTCTATCGCTGTGGCGAAGACGACGAAGACCAGGGCAAAGGTGAGGATGATCTCGGTCAATAGGCCAGCTCCCACTGTGACATCGGAAGCCAGTGAGTGGGCCCCAAGATTACCACCGTCGTTGGGAACTACAGCCATGATAAGAAGGGCGCCGACGATAGCTCCTCCGAGCTGGGCAAAGATGTACACTAAAGCTCTGGGAACACCGATCTTACCGGTTACGAGGGCTGCCACCGTTACCACCGGATTTATATGGCCGCCCGAGATCGCGCCGGTTGCGGAGACGAGCAGAGCAATGGCCAGGCCATGAGCGAAAGCGATAGCGATGAGGCGGGTCACGGTAAGCTCACCGGTACCCAGGGAGGCGGTGACGACAACAGTCCCCGCTCCTAGAAAGACGAATAGTAGGGTAGCTATAAATTCTGCCGCGGCGCTTCGTGCATCTTCAACGGTTATCGCGGTCAATATGCCACCTCTTAGGTTTTTTAATGGTAAGTATAGACTCTTGACAGCAGGGTGCCCACGATTTTAACATAGACTCGCATCAGCACGAATCGAACAAGCCTAAGAGGCACTACCAATGGACTGTTTTGTCTGCGCCCAGGAAGAAGAAGCAAAGACGGCGGTAGGTGCCTGTCCTAAATGCGGCGCCGCTCTGTGCTTGGGGCATTTATCGGAGCAGCACGAGCACCGAGTAGGTGGGATGCGGTATGGCTGCCGCCATGAGTGTGGGCCTCTGGGCGGTGGCGGCGACTCCCCGAGAGTTCAACACAGGGGATCACAGCGTTAGGTCGATCCAGGGCGCGCACCGCTTTGCCGCGATAGGGGCACGGTTGAAGAGAAGCCACCACTGGACTCTATCTCCCTGTGCCGCAGCTACTCAACCGCTCTATCGCCATTACATCTAAAAGGCCAGGGGTGTTGTCGGCAGACGCTGTCTCAAGCTGAATTGCTGGCCAATTTGCCAACGTCCTGATGAGCGCGTCTAGACCTTAGCGTTACCGGGTTCTCCGACTGGTGCCTCAGGAGGCCTCTTTTGCCATGGCCAGGGCTGTGGACTCCACCTCAGGCAGCTTAGCCTGAATCATCTCTTCATCCAGCTCCGCCACTACGCCAGGGTAGCCTGCCCTGGCGATCATGCTGGAGAGCTTGCGTTTCTTGAACTGGTCCAGGGTCCATGCCAGGGTGTCGGGCACTACAGTCTTGTCCCAGTAAATCCGCTCATTCTTGTTTCTGGGGCCGTAGTGGTAATGTGGGGCCATGCGGAAGCAGTCGAAGGCTAGCAGCTCGATCTCCCGGCCGGCTACGTCTCCCAGTACATGAATCGCCATGCCTCCGTCCTGCCCCACGGCGCGCATCTCCAGCCCAAATCGAATGTTACCTGCCTCGATAACATTGGTGCCCCGATTGTGAGTAACGGTGTTCCGCTTCCTGAGGGCCATCTTCCGGGCGGCGGATTCCAGCTCGTCCACCTTCTGGGACACCAAGCTGGCGTCTATCTGATCAACCAGATCATCATAGCCCGCTCGCTTGAGCATTTCAGGGAGATTGGACCTTAGCTGGCTTATAGTCCAGCCGATGGGGTTACCGGTTACTGTGGGGTCCATTACCTGGAGCTCGTTCTTCTTCTCCGGGCCGTAATGGTAGTGGGGGGAGTTGTCGAAGCAATCAAAGCGTAAAAGCTCCGTCTCCTTGCCGCCTACGTTGCCCATCACCTGGATGGATACTCCTTGGTCGGCATGGTGTCTTATCCCGCCGTCCAGAGTACGGTGCTGGAGGGTAAAGCTGATGGTCCCAGCGTCGATCTTCTTGCTATCGCTATCCATGTTAACCTCCTGCGTTTGTCTGCTCTGAACACATCGTCCGAGCGTCTACAGCGGACGCCATATTTTAACCTGTAAACGCTGAAAAGGGTACAACCCGAGAGAGTCCGATGTTAATTTGGGGTCTTTCCGGCGCCTAAACTGCTCTAGACAAACCTCCGGCTGCCCTCAGGACAGGCAAGAGCAGCCAAGAATTGTGATATTCTAAAGCGTCTTTCGAGGAGTTTGTCAGTTAAAAGTCCATCCATAGCCCAGCGCAAAAACTACAAGTGGTTGGCCTTTTTGGCCATTGCTGTAGGCACTTTCATCTCGGTAGCAGACACGGGCAGCACCATTGTAGCCCTGCCTACCATCGCCGATCACTTTGGCACCGACCTGCCCACTACCCAGTGGGTGGTCATAGGCTACGCCCTTACCATTAGCGCGTTGCTCCTGCCCATGGGCAGGCTATCCGATATCGTAGGCCGAAAAAAAGTCTACTTGGTGGGGCTTTCCATCTTCGTTGTTGGCGCCGTCTTAGCGAGTTTGTCTACGTCGATGCTTATGTTGATCACCTCCCGGGTTGTGATGGGCGTGGGCGCCGCGATGACCCAGGGCACTGGCATGGCCATGGTCCTTTCGTCTTTCTCCGGGGCGGAACGGGGGAAGGCCCTGGGCTTGCAGATGAGCGTAGTTGGCGTGGGTGGGGTGGCTGGGCCTTCGCTTGGTGGTTTTATCGTCGACGCGTTGGGGTGGCAAGGGATCTTTGTCGCAACGGCGATAGTTGCTACCGTGGCCCTTTTGGTGGCGAAGGTTGTGCTTGATAGCCGACAAGATGAGTCTGGCAAGAAGAGGTCCACCTACGACTGGATGGGAGCAGCGCTGTCAGCGGCTGTACTGGTAACCTTTCTCCTCGCAATGACCAATGGGCCTAAGATAGGCTGGGGGTCGCCCTTCATTATCCTGGCGTTTCTGGCTGTGGTAGCGCTTCTGGGAATCTTTGTGTGGTGGGAGCTTCGGACACCGGAGGCGATGCTGGACGTGAGGCTATTCAAGCGCAAACTGTTCTCCATGGGGGTAACTGCGGGCTTCATTTCCTTCCTTGGAATGCAATCAGTCCGATTCCTGATGCCCTTTTATCTCCAGGCGGTGCTGGGATTCAGCCCCAGAGAGGTGGGCCTGATATTGGTCCCCAACGCCATCGCCATGATTATTACCGGACCGCTAGGAGGCCGCCTCTCGGACCGTTATGGATGGACCATATTTAACGTCGGTGGCTTGACGATGTCGGCTACGGGGCTTTTCATCCTGGCCACGCTGACAGTAAACTCGCCTCTTGGATTGGTTATGGGCGCCATGGTGATCCAGAGTTTAGGCAACGGCACTTTCAATGCGCCCAACAATAGCTCGATCTTAAGCACGGTAGAGCACAGCAGATACGGCGTTATTTCGGGGTTTCTTAACCTGGTACGGAACTCGGCGAGCGTTACCGGCATCGCGGTCTCTACGGCCATCGTTACCGCGGTAATGGCTTCCATGGGGCATCTTCCGACACTGGCGGCGGTGTCCGACTCCACCGATACCGGCGTCTTATCCGCGTTCACGTCCGGCCTGCGAATCGCGTACCTCACCATGGGTAGCTTGGTATTGGTGGGTGCGCTGATATCCCTGGTCAAGGGTGGCTCTGCCACCGAAGCACCTCGACCTCAGGTCCGGGATGAGCACGCCTAAGCCCCATTACCAAGGGAGTTTAATATCCTTTAGGCCTTTGTCCCTGCTTGGTGTTTCATAGCGGGCTTCCCGGCGCCGACGACTTAAAGTTGACACCCTGGTTTCTCCGACACTAACATCTCGGTTATGCTGGTGCTGAACCAACAGGAAGTCGGCTCTCTACTGGACATTGACCAGTTGGTGGAGGCCCTGGCCCCGGCCATGGCGGACCTGAGCGCCGGGTCTGTCTCCCAACCCCCGCGTACGGGCGCTCAGGTGCCGGAGTGCGAAGGCATGTTAGCGGTGATGCCCGTATATCTTCCGTCGTCGAAGGCCCTGGCAACCAAACTGGTGAGCATTTTCCCCCAGAACGCCCGGCTTGATCTGCCGACTCACCTGGCGATAGTTGCGGTCTTTGATGCCGCCACCGGGTCTCCGGTGGCCATCATGGACGGCACCCAGATTACGGCGCTCCGGACGGCGGCGGGCTCAGCTCTGGCCACCAAACTCCTGGCCCGTCCCGATTCGTCGGTCCTGGCGGTCCTGGGAACAGGTGTCCAGGCCAGGGCTCACGCCCGGGCGATTCCCCGAGTGCGGCCTGTGAAGGAGGTGCGAGTTGCTGGGCGAGACGAAAAGAAGGCTACCGCCCTGGCGCAAGAGCTCTCGGCGGAACTGGGAATACTTGTCCAGGCGACCAGGTCCTATCGAGATGCCGTGATGGGAGCGGACATCGTTTGTGTCGCTACGCACTCGCCGGAGCCGGTGCTCCGGGGAGAGTGGCTGGAGCCGGGTACCCATGTGAACTCCGTAGGGCTAAATTTTGAAGGCCGGGAACTGGACGACGATGCCGTGGTAAAAACGCTGGTGGTGGTGGAGTCCCGTCAAGCCGTGCTGGCCCCCACTCCCTCCGGCGCCAACGACCTGATATGGCCTATTAGGGATGGGCTCATTACGGAGGAACACATTATCGCCGAGGTGGGAGAGCTGGTCTCCGGGACGCACAAGGGACGGACCTCGCCCCAGGAGATTACCCTCTATAAGTCGGTGGGGGTGGCGGTGCAGGATGTTGTGGCGGCCCAGCTAGTTATCACTGCGGCACGGGAGCGAGGTGTCGGCGTGGAAATAGACATTTGATTACTCTCCCTGACTCGGCCAAAGCCTATTTTGGGAACTTTTGGACTCTGTTTACCGTCTCTATTCTGAATCCATCCTTGCCTATACACTTTGGATAAATCATGAAGGTAACCGTTGCCGTTCCAGGAATTCTGGGCGCCGTGTTGGGATTAATATGGGGCGGAGTTCTCATTTTCGTGACCTGGGTGATATACGATGACGGGGAGTTTACAGACCCCCACTGGATTGCAGTCCATACTGGATTGGTTATCTCAGGGAGCGTATTGGGTAGCCTAGGGGTAATAGCGTTATTACTTAAACGGATCCGACTTTCGGCCTTTTTGCTCCTTTCAGCCGCCTTTCTTGTGCTTGGGGCCATAGCGCCTGGGTACGCCTTTGCCTGGACCGGGTTCTCTGGCTTCGGCACCACCTTCTTTGGTATCTTCATCCTGCTACCCAGCCTGCTCTTATCGGCGCTTCTGCTAACCTCCGGCTTACTCTTGCTCCGTGGCGCCCTCAGTCCACTACCTTGAGAAAGGCTGCCCTCAACCTGGGCCCGATTTCGGCTAACTGCCTCAACGATGCGTTGCTAAAGGCGAGTCGGACATGACTATCAACGGCCTTTTCCTTGTCCAGGAAGAAGGCGGTTCCCAGAGGGAACAGAAGCCCCTCCTCCGCCGCTGCCCTGGCTACATCCTCTGCCGGCGCGCCTATACACTCAAACCAGAAGAAGAAGCCGCCACCGGGTTTATTGAACCGAACGTAGGGCTCACAGTGCTCGAGTAGGGAGTTGCTCAGGACGGCGCACTTTTCGGCGTAAACGGGGCGCATGCGCTTTATGTGGGGGTCCAGTTTGCCGGATTGGATGAATTCCGCGAGCGTATGGAGGATGAGGGGGCTGGTGCCCATGTCGAACCGCACCCTCCCAAGGGCCTCAATATAGTCTTGTCGTGCCTGCACCCAACCGGCGCGCAGTCCGGTGGCGATAACCTTGCTAAAGGTCCCTATTTTTAGAACGCCCTGTCCGTTGGCCATGGAGTAGATGGACTCTGGCGGTTCGGTATCAAAGTAAAGCTCGGTGTATGTCGCATCCTCCACTATCAAAACCTTGTGTTCAGCGCAGAGTTTAATTAGGTCAGACCGCCGCTCTTCAGACAGGGTGGTGCCGGTAGGGTTTTGGAAATCGGGGTTGAGGTAGACGAACTTCACCCGTTTGCCGGATGATTCCGCCCGTTCTATGGCCTCTGCCACGCCATCCACAGAGAGGCCATCATCCTCCACGGGTACTTCAACCAGTTCGGCCATGTGACCTCGGATGGCGCGAATGGTCCCGGAATAAGACGGCCCTTCAACGATTACCACGTCTCCAGGGGTTAGAAGGGCCTGGCAAAGGTTGTCCAGGCATCCGGAGCTGCCGTTGTGTACGATAAAGTTGTCGGGCTCCAGCGTTAGGCCTTCCAGCCGGCCTTGGCGTTCGGCCAAGACGGAACGTAGTCCCTCGAACCCAAGGACGCCACCGTACCGCAGGACTTCCTGGGGTTTATCCGACAGCACTCTGTCCAGGGCCTCTCGTATCTCCTGGGCTGGTAGAGTTCCCGCATCGGGAATCCCTCCGGCGGCGATAATAGGGTCGGGATGTCCAGCGGGGAGCTTCCACCCCGTTCCGGCGTCGGTAGGACTTCCAGCTCCGACGGTAAGGGCTGAATCCGATAGAAAATCACGGATGTCCGCATCCAACCAGCGTTCACTGGCTGCCTTAACTGCGGCATCCCTTGCTGTTCCGGTCATTTATCGTGCTCCTTTTACTCAGTGTTCTTGTGTTCAACGATTCGTTGGGGGGGGGGAGGTAACACCCAACGAAATGTGCAGAAAAGTCTACCACAGAATTGTTTTCGACGGTGTAGGGTCATTTGGTGGGGCAAACCTGGCCGCTGGCCTGGCCGATGCTTGCATGGGCCTGTCCCCGGTGATAGCCATGACAGGCGCGATACCCGCGGAGCATCGCTACCGACACGTTTACCAGGAGTACGAGCACTCCTCGCCCTTCGATGCGGTTACCAAGTCCAGCTTCCAGGTGGACAGGGTGGAGAGACTTCCCAACTCTCTGAGGCAGGCCTTTCGTGAAGCTACCTCGGGTTCGCCCGGGCCGGTGCACCTGGACATCCGTGACGAGGCCACTTATGCCTCGGGGCGGATTGCCGTACTGGACATGGTCAGCGATATAGAGGCCATGGCTCCTCAGGCCCGGCAGTCGGATGTGCGCGCCTCTGCTTTCGCCTAAT
>JAPULR010000183.1 GCA_027294635.1 Chloroflexota bacterium
TAAGTGGGTAATACCCGTTATTATGAGCCAACCCCTGTAACCTGTGCTGTTCTCGCTGCCGTATGGCTTAAGCCTCTACGTGTAGCTGAACGTGTTTACAAAGAGAGGCTGAGGAAGAGGAAACGACAACCGCCCGACTCCTCTACGAATACGAGGCAGGCCTAGAGGAGAAGGAGACTCATGAGAGATTCTAGTTAATCTGCCGAAATTGCCGAACCTGGCCATTTGGAAAGTTCAGCACGGTGCGCATTTGGAAATCCTCGGGCCGGGAATAGTTGTGGCCGTCGAGCTCGACTATGCGGAGGGCTTCCTAAGTCAGTATTAGAACCCTAAAGAACCTTACGGCCTGGGTGGCCCGCACTCGGTGACTTCGATGAGGCCGAGTCACTTTCCCTTAGGGCACTTAAGAAAACACAGGCAACAGACCTATACGTAAATAGCTACCATCTAGTGCAGATTAACAGAAATGCTTTGCAAAAAGAAAGGCAGCCCCAGGGACTCCCTGGGGCTGCCTTTTTAATACGGTGGCTACAGCTAATGGGAGAGCTTTACTTGAACACGGCTTTCGTAAATTCGTGCTGGCGGGCCGCCCCAAAGTTAAGCATGCTGGAGGTGTATTCAGCAACGACGTTGGGATTTATCGCCACCTGGCCCGAGATCCACAGGACGGGCAGGCTGCCGTACTGGTCATACATACGCTGGCCGTACTCCAACTCCAGCCGGTTTTTTTCCTCAACGGTTGTGACGTTGACGTATTCATTGAAGTAAAGGTCCCTCAGCACATCATCATGGAAGATCATCAACCTGGCTTCCGCTATCACTCCCGGCCAGACCACAGACATAGGACCTATGGAATACCGGACTAAGTTTACGGTTCGGGCATGCTTGCGATCGTCCCAGTCCGATACAAGCGCGCCGAGCTGTACCTCCTTAATCTTCATCTTAAAACCCACCGCTTCCCACATGGGAACAAGGGCCTCGCCAATCTCTGGAATTTCAGGTACGCCAGAGAGTTGGCTGGTGACAAGCAAGTCCAGCTCAAGACCGTTGGGGTAGCCAGCCTCAATCAGCAGCTGTCTGGCCCGGTCCGGATCAAACTCATAGGCCACCCAGCTAGGATCGTAAGGTTCCCTGAATGGAGGCATTCCGTGGATGGCTTGGGGGAAGGAGTTCCCTGGGAAGAAGATGCTCTGGATCAGCTCCCGATCAATGGCGTGGTTCAGGGCCTGACGCACCTTCAAATTTGCTAGGGGCTCATTAGGATCATATTCCGGCAAATTGTCGAAGTATACGCCACCCAGGACGGCGAAGAGGTATAGACTGGGTAGGGTGCTGGTGACGCGCTTAAAGCCTCGCTCTTCGGCCAGGGGCAGCAGTGTACCTGGGATATCTACTATTTCAGCTTCCTCAGTCAGTAGCATGGCAAAACGCGTAGCATCTTCACGCACAAACAGGAACTGGAGCTCAGGAAATTCAGGGGTATTGCGCCAGTGGCCTTCCACGCGCTCAAAGAGGAAGTAAGAGTCAAGGACCTTCTCCTTAAAGGTGAAGGGGCCTGTACCTATAGGACTCTTCGTATATTCATCATGCCCCACTAAGTCCAGGTAGTCCTTGCTTATGATGCCCCACTGCTCATCGGACACAAATTCAGGCCAGTCTACGTTGGGTGTTTTCAGACTAAATATAACCGTATTGTCGCCTACCAGCGTCAGGTTGTCCGGGGGTTCAAAGAAGGGCGAAAGGTTGCCCGCCCTTCCGCTGTTAGCCTTATCTAGAAACTCCATCTCCAGGCTTGCCAAAACGTCTTTGCTACTAAAGGTCCAAGCCGTTGGAACTTTGTTTTGGTAGAAGGGCACGTTTTCCCTTAGCTTAAAGGTCCAGGTCTTTCCATCAGGTAGCACACTCCAAGAACTAGCAAGTCCATCGTCGCCGAACTGGCCGGTAAACCTGTCCTTAACGGTCAGGAACTCATACATGTTTCTGATTGGACCGCTGGAGCTCTGGAAGCTCAGGTGCGTCATAAGAGTTTGGCCTGAAGGAATCGGCATGCCCACCCTGAGTCGGGACTGAACGGGTACGCGCTTCACGGCAGAGGTAGCGGTGGGAGTAGGCCTGGGTCTGGCTGTAGCCGTAGGAGTAGACGTTGGCCTAGGCGTTTCCCCCGGCGCCAGCGTGGGGGTGGGAGTAGCGGTTGCGGCGGGAACAAAGACGGTAGGAGTAGGCGTGGAAGTCGCCGCCGGCCCCTGGGTCGGAGTAGGAGTAGCATCTTCACCACACGCCAAGATAAAAAGCGTTCCCAGAATTGTGAGGGCCAGGGTGAATAACAGACGTCGCTTCGAAACCAATCTCACTAAGTTCCGCATAGCGGCACTCTTCCTTCCCTTTACGTTACGGCACAAGCTGTCAATTTAAGGGGTTACACAAAACTACAAAGTTTTCCAGTATTTAACAGGGAATTCGTTAATTTGTCAATACCTTAGGATACAAGGGGCACAACTAACTTGATAACTGCGTCACAGGTCGCAAAACGGAACCAGTGTCCAAGCAAGAGTCTCCGATAGCTTTCCAGGCAGGATCTCGCTGAAGTTTTATCTGGAATTAAGCCAGACCAGGCATATCTAATGAGGTCATAGCCATTAACCAGGGCTCGGGTTGACATTACGCAGCAAGGGACACAAAATACCGGTACAACGGTACGCGGCACCGCGAAACACCTATCTATCCCGTAAATGGAGGGAGCCGTTATGGTCAAAACACAGATCCCACTAGCCAAAGAAATAGGTAGGGTTCCCTCTATGACCATCCCTCTGGATGCTCAACAAGAAAAACGGTTCCAACGCCTCATGGAAGAAGTGGTCATGCTGGACCTCCATGAGCATCCGATGGTACTCCCTGCGGACATCGACGATCTGGTGGAGTACCTGCGGGGTGATGTCTACAAATGGGGTTATGAAGCGGTCAAACATGGAGGGTGGACGGCGATAAGCACGGCCAACATACTCCGAGGTCATGTGAACACGGACGATGGTTCCTTTATCGAGTTCAACGACCTGGTAGACGAGATTGGCATGATGCTGTCGGACCTGAGCAATCATGGGGATATGGCCGTCAAAGTAAGCAACGCCGGCGAGATCATTGCCGCAAAGGAACAGGGTAAGGTGGGCTTCCTTCCCACCGTAGAGCACCTGGCCATTGGTAGCGACCTGCATCGCGTAGACATGCTGCATGCCATGGGGATCCGGCTTGCCGGCATCACCTACAACAAGCGGAACTACATTGGCGATGGCCTCTACGAGCGCACCGACAGCGGCCTCAGCGACTTCGGTGTTGAGGTGGTCCGCAGGATGAACGACCTGGGCATGGCTATTGATCTCTCCCATGCCGGACTCAGAACGGCCCTGGATGCCATCGAACTCTCCAAAGCCCCCGTCGTTTACAGTCACAACTGCTCCTACACACTTAGGCCTATCAGAAGGTCGCGCAAGGATGAAGAGCTGGTAGCCTGCGCCAAAAAGGGCGGCCTCATAGGCATAACCGCCGTCCCAAACCTCCTCAGTGACGATCCAAAGCAGGACATTTATTGCGTTCTTGACCATTACGATTACATGGTCAAACTGGTGGGCATTGACCACGTTGGCATTGGCACCGATACCCTAATAGGGGACCATGTAGGCTTCCACAGAAAAATGCTCCTTGGTTTAGGCCTTCTGCCCAACGATCTGCCAGCACCCTACCTCAACGGTCTGGAATCGCCGGCAGATGGAAAGAACATCATTCGAGGCCTCATTGCCCGTGGCTACCCGGATGAACAGATCACCAAGATTGCCGGCAGGAATGCCCTGGAATACCTCCGTCGGGTAATGAGTTAACCGCCCCTGATCCCAGATTCCCAGGTAAAAATAGGAGGCGAAGCATGGGTATCACCGTATTTGGTGCCGGTGCCATTGGTGGTGTCACCGGCGGCTACGCCGCCCTGGCCGGTGAGGATGTCACCTTTGTAGACAAGGTGGGAGAACACGTTAAAAGGCTGAACGAAGAAGGCCTGCGCATCACGGGAGTCCGAGGTGAGCACAAAGCTAAGGTCAAGGCCCTGGAGCCAAGGCAGCTCCGGGGAAATCTGGACCTGGTGCTCCTGTGCGTCAAATCCCAGGACACGGTGGCGTCTATGGAGAGCCTGCTGCCTCACATAGGACCAGATTCCACCGTAGTCTCACTGCAGAACGGAATCAACGAACCAGTCATTGCCAGCTACATCGGCCCCGAGCGAACCGTGGGCTGCTTTGTGAACTGGAGCGCCGACTACCATGAGCCTGGCCACATAGAACACGGTGGAGAGGGAACCTTCCACATCGGCGAGATGGACGGCTCCATCACCCAGCGATTGTCCCGTATCCAGGGGATATTAAGCCATACGGCCACAACCCACATAACCGACAATATCTTCGGATTCCTCTGGTCCAAGCAGATATCGGCTGGCTTCTACATCGCCAACGCTCTGGGGACCTCAACCATGTCCGCCCTGCTGGATGAGCACCGCTATCGCCCAATCTTCCTGGCCCTATTACGTGAGGGTGTGGATGTGGCGAAGGCTGCCGGAGTTAAGCTGGAGACCTACCCCGGCTTTGACCCTATGCCTCTGGTGGACGGTGACTCAAACCAAACGGACGCTATCTTTGATGAATGGGCCGATCACTACAGGCACGACTTGAAGGTCTACTCCGGTGCCTGGCGCGACGTTGCCGTGAGAAAGCGTCCCACCGAGGTGGACCATCTAAACGGGCTTATTGTTGAAAAGGGAAAGGAGTTGGGCGTACCAACGCCCCTGAACGAACGTCTGGTCTCTCTGGTAAAGGACGTTGAGTCCGGACGGCGAAAGCAGGACGACGCCAACTTCCTGGAGTTTGAAGCCCTCCTTTGAATATGATCTGCCATTGGGGCTAAGACTTACTTTGGAGGCAGGTAATGAGCGGCCTGCAAGAGTACTCTAAAAGCCACACAAATCAGATAGTAGAAACCCTCTCCGACCTGGTGGAGCTTGAATCCTTCAGCGGCGATAAGGTTGGTGTGGACGGGGTGGGTGCTTACGTCAAGAACCGTCTATCGCATCTTGGGGCCAGCGTAGAGACTGTGAGCCAACGTGAGCGAGGAGACCATCTGCTGGCCACCTGGGGCGAAGGTGATGGCCGAGCCATGATACTGTGCCACATGGATACTGTCTGGCCCTCTGGCACCACCCAGCAGCGGCCCTTCCGGGTGGAAGGAGGGCGAGCGTTGGGACCCGGTGTTTTGGACATGAAGGCGGGCATAGCCATCACTATTCACGCTGTTGAGGCCATTCGAGACCTGGGCCTCACGCCGAGGGAGAGTACGTCTTTCTGGATTCGCTGCACCAGCGTACGGCCCTCTTGGCTTCTTTGCTGGTGAACCTTTAAGGAACCCATCTTAAAGTAGCTAATAAGGAAGCACCTTTTCAATAGATTGTTAGCAAGACGCTGGGAGCCTTGCTGACGGGGACATTTCAAAGACTAATAGAAAAGGGGGGGGCCATGAACTACAACATCATCTCGGCGGACTCGCATATGGACCTGGGGTACGTACCCCCGGATGCTTTCATCTCGCGGGTGCCTGACCAGTGGAAAGATCGAGTACCAAAGGTTATTGAAACTTCAGAGGGACCTGAATGGGTAGCTGGAGATCAAAAACTAGGCCCCTATGGCTATACCTTTCAGAGAGGTCCCATGAGGGGCGTCAGGGGCAAGGCCATGGCGGAGGCCGGTTTTGAACAGGAGGACTGTAGGCCCTCCAACCCGATCCACAGAATTGAAGACCAGGAGAAGGACGGGGTGGACGCCGAGGTCATCTACGGCATATTCCGCCTGCAGGACAAGCTTAAGGACTTAGATGCCGCCGCCGTAAGCTTTTCCGCCTACAACCAGTACATTGCTGAGTTTTGCAGCTCCAACCCTGAAAGACTTTTTGGCCTGGGATGCATCCCCTGCAACAACGTGGAGTCGGCCGTGAACGAAACCAAGCACTGCGCTCAGCTGGGGCTCAAGGGGGCTGAGTGGTCTTACCTGGACGCCAGCAAACCCCTATGGCACCCCCACTGGGAACCTATGTGGGAGGCGGCGGCGGAGCACAACGTGGTGATATCACTGCACGTTAGGGCCGGAACCACCACCGTTGGACTGCCCGGAATGGTCCCAGGCCTTGAGGACCACCCTTCCTCCTTTGCCGCCGCTCTCGCCGTTAGCCCCATGCAACTGGATGAAGCCCTAGCCTCAATCATCTACTGTGGCGCACTTGAGCGCCACCCAAACCTAAAAATAGTCCTGGCTGAAAGCGGTATCGGGTGGATCCCCTACGTTCTGGACCGGATGGACTACGAATGGGAGGACAACTACGACCGCTTCACCAACCTAATCAATACCAAACCCAGCGACCTGTTCAGGCGTCAGGTTTACGCAACTTTCCAGAAGGACGCCGTGGGACCCTTGCTGGCAGGCCAGTTTTGTCCCGACAATTTCATGTGGGGCTCAGACTACCCCCACCCCGATGGCGTGTGGCCTGACTCTCAAAAAACGATTCAGCAGTATATGGGACAGATAGACGAGGAGCTGCGGCGTAAGATCACCAGGGACAATGTAGCAGCACTATATGGGATAAGATTGGATTGAGAACAAGTTTAGAATCTACCCTTCCTATATAGATAGCAAGCTGGGGCAATTTTGTACGTAAAGTTTACTTATATTCCCAGGTAAGTTACCCTTTAGTGAAGTTGGGGATGGTAAGAAGGATGCAATGAGCGAAAATTACAAGATCATAGACGCCGATGCTCACATGCTAGAGACTCTGGACATGTGGGACAAGTACGTGGAACCACCTTACAAGGATAGGGCTCCAAAGGTGGTAGGACACTGGCAACGCACCCTCGTAGACTATGGTCCTGGAGAGGTGTTCCCTGAGGGCAATTATCCAACCAAGCGGTTTGAAGGCACTACCTTTGAAGTAAAGGGGAAATACGGCCACGCTTACGATAGTTGGTGGAGCATTGACAGCCGTTTGAAAGACATGGACAAAGAAGGCTATCAGATTCAGGTCTGCTTCGCCACAAATGGGCTCCTGCCAGCCATGTACCCCATGAAGGACCCAAAGCTGCCAGCTGCCCTGGCTCGGGCGTATAACAACTGGTGCCACGACTATTGCAGCCCCTCTTCTCAGCGTGTGCAGTGGGCCGCTATACTCTCCCTGGCAGACGTGAAGGAGGCGGTGCTGGAGCTCCGTAGGGCGGTGACGGATTTGGGCGCCACCACCATCATGCTGCGGGCCGAACCCATTTACGTTAAGGTCTGGCACGACCCCGTGCTGTTTCCCCTTTGGGAGGAGGCCGAGCGACTGGACGTCTCCATATCCTTCCATACCACTGGCGGGTCGCCCCTAAGCCACGCGGGGGACCGGTTCCTGAGCGGGCCCAAGCCTCTTATGGCCCTGGACCACGCCGCTGCCTTCCCCATGGAGAACATGCTGGCCATGGGCAATTTTATCTTTGCGGGCCTGCTGGACAAGCACCCCAATCTACGCCTCTCCTTCCTTGAAGGCAATGCCGGCTGGGTCCCCTTTTGGCTCTCTCGCATGGACGACCATGCCGACGGTCGGCAGCGAGACTTCATGGGGTCCGACACCGTGGACCTCAAACCCAGCGACTACTACCGACGGCAGTGCTTCGTGGCCGCCGATGCCGACGAGGGCGGTCTAAAATTTGTCATCGAAGCAACGGGGGACGACAATATTATCTTCAACTCGGACTACCCACACCCCGACGCAGCTTTCCCCGGGGTGCTGGACGAGTTCCTGGAACAGCCTATTCCAGAGGAAAGCAAGCGGAAAATTCTATGGGACAACTCTTTGCGACTCTACGGTGACCGAATCAATAAATAATGCGGAGGAGAAAAGGAGGAGAATATGAGAAACGGGTACCGAATAATTGACGGCGACGGCCACATGCAGGAGCCCCTGGATATTTGGGACAGCTACGTGGAGAAGGAGTTCTATGATCGCCGGCCCCTGGTAAGCGGCCACGTTGGCAAATACCTCTTTAACTACCATCCCTGTGAGGCCTTCCCAGAGGGTCGTGACGCCGTCCGACCGGAGAGTGTCTTTGCCGACTGTGAAGAGCGGTTCGGCGATGCGTGGCGTAACTGGTGGACCCTCCCTGACCGCCTCAAAGAGATAGATAAAGAGGGCCTGGATATTCAGGTAAGCTTTCCCACCAACGGCAATACCGCCACGTCGCACCACATCACTGATCCAAAGCTCCAGGCCGCCCTGGTAAGAGCCTACAACAACTGGGCCACTGATTACTGTCATGACTCCGAGGGCAGGGTTCAGTTCATCGCCCAGGTCACCATGCTGGACGTAAACGAAGCCATTGCCGAAGTCCGCCGCATGGCCCCCCGGGCCGAGGCCACGGCTATTAATCTGCCCGACCCCGGCGAGTCGAGGCGCTGGTCCGACACCGAGTTCGACCCTTTCTGGGCCACCTTAGACGAGCTGGACCTGGCTGCCTCCTTCCACGGCGGCGGCTCCCAGGCCCGCGTTTTTAAGGACTACACCGCCACTCCAAGCCTTGCATCGGTAAGCCACGCCCTGTCTTTCCCCCTGGACGCCATGCTGGCTATGGGAACGCTGATTTTTGGCGATGTC
>JAPULR010000184.1 GCA_027294635.1 Chloroflexota bacterium
GTCCCCACGCCTGCCCCCACGCCGGCCCCCACGCCGGCCCCCACCCCGGAGCCCACAGCCACCCCCACCCCCACCAAACACCAAGACCCCGCAGAGGAAGGGCACCCCCAATTAAAAGCGAAAGGCTGCTCTGCCTGCCACGGACAAGACGCCGAGGGTACCAACATAGCTCCCGCGATTGCAGGACATACCGCCGTCATGGTCGAGAGGCAGGTGAGGTCGCCCATTGGCGCGATGCCTGCGTTCTCAACTTCAACACTATCGGATGAGGAACTGGGCGAGATCATCGAGTTCATTGAGAGCCTGGGGGAAGCCCACGCTCACGTGGCTCCAGCGGACATAGACCGGGAGGTGGCCCTGCATCACTGGATGGCCTTGCTGGCTATTCAGGTTGATGACATCCCCGAAGCCATGCATCACGTGGCCCATATCAATGCGCTGGTGACT
This sequence comes from Chloroflexota bacterium, assembly GCA_027294635.1. Taxonomy (GTDB): domain Bacteria; phylum Chloroflexota; class Dehalococcoidia; order Lucifugimonadales; genus JAPULR01. Next base: position 448 of record JAPULR010000184.1, read on the forward strand.
GGGGAACATCTACGCCAGATGGAAGAGGTGCTCACTATGCTCGAGGGTGGTCAACTCCATGACGCGGAGCACACCATTGAAGGTATGCTGGCGGGAACCGCCGTCATTGATCTGACACCGGAGGCGATGCATCTACAACTGGCCCTGGCCTCTGTGGGCGTTGAGGACGCCACCAATGCCATCCACCACACTGAGCATTTCCTGGATCTAGCCACCGACCAACAGCGTGAAGCTGCGGAGGAGATACTGGACCTGCTACAAGCTGAGAACTTCCGTGAAGCGGAGCATGAGTTGGAGGAGCTGCTGGGAGAGGGACAATAAGAACATGGTCATAAATAGCGGCTGGTTACTGGGAAGCTGCCGCTAACCATCGGCCAGGCTTGTCACTAAGACAGCGTCGCCTATATGGGCTCCCAGCTCAGCGGCGGCGCTGCCGTTTTTTAAGGCAACCTCCAGGGTATCGTAGCTTCCTATGAGGGCCAGCAGCCCCTCTCCCTGAGCATAGCTGGCGCTCAACCCTCGGATGCGGCTTCCACCCACATCCACCTTAAGTTGCGACGCCTCGTCTAAAAGGCTGGACGGAAGGTCCGTTATTAGATTACCGAACCGGTCGACGTGGACTACCCGACCCCGAAGTCGATCATCCTCCCACGTCGGAGCATCGACAGGCAGACAGGTCAGGCTATCGACCTCTTCACCCATCTCCTGGGGTGAGACCCCCAGAGACAGATGTCCCGCCACTGGGGCGAAGAGGTCCCTCCCGTGGAAGGTAGAGCTTAAGGGGTGCAGCCAGTAACCAGGGTTGGTCAGGTGGTAGGCACGCCACTCCCTCGGCAGTCCCACCTGGTCCGCCTTTCCCATCAGCGGCTGGGCGCCACCGTCCGTTAGCACATAGCTTAAGACACCGTTATCAGGGCCGACGAACCGCCCTCCGGGTGTTTCCAGAATGATGGGACGGCGGGATGATCCCACCCCGGGGTCCACCACCACCAGATGGATGGTATGAGGGGGAAAGAAGTGGTAGCCCTTCCCCAGCAAGAAGGCCCCCTGAAGGATGTTTTGAGGCTCTATCTGATGGGTTATATCCACCAGGGAAGCCTCTGGGTTGATGCCAAGGACAACCCCCTTCATAACTCCTACATAGGGGTCGGTAGAGCCGAAGTCGGTGGTTAAGGTGATAACTGGACGTGACGGAGACAAGGCCGTCTCCCTAAGTCAGCCTCACACTGAGGATAGAGACAAAGATGAATACCACGACAAGGATTATAGTGAACTGGAATAGAGCCTTCTCAACGCCGCGCCTCACTCGGAACGTGGTGCTGGCGCTGCCGAAAAGGCCACTGCCCAACTCTCGTACCTGCATGAGGATTACCAGCACCAGGACTACGGATATCAGTATCTGGATGAGGTGTAGAATATCAGTTTGCAATTAAGCTCTCCCGTTAGCCCTGTTGAAGGGCGTCCAACTCCTTCTTGACCAGGTCTACCGCCACGGCGGGGTTGGCCTTCCCCTTCGTAATACGCATCACCTGTCCTACCAGGAACTTTGCCGCCGTTTCTTTGCCCTTCATGTAGTCGTCAACGGCCTTGGGGTTCCCCGCAACGGCCTGTTTAACCGCTTCCTCCACCACCGAGGAGTCGCTGATCTGAGTGTAGCCGTTGTCCTTGACCACCTGGGCCGGAGATTGGCCCATCTCAAAGGACTTCTCCAGAACCGTCTTCGCCAGGGTGGTGCTGAGGGTCCCGCCTTCTATCAGCTCAACCAGCTCCGCCAAATAGCGGGGCTTTAGCTTGGACTGCTCCAGGGTAAGAGAGTTGAGATTCAGAAGACGGGCCACGTCTCCCAGCATCCAGTTGCTGATGCCCTTGGCCCGCTGCTCAAGGGGAGATGAGTCCTTGCCATTGGGGCTGAGGGCCTTTTCAAAAAAGTCCGCAGTATCCTTACGGGCCGTCAGAAGGTTGGCGTCGTAGCCTGATAGACCATATCCACTCACGAACCTGTCTCGGCGCTTGGTAGGAAGCTCAGGCAGCCTGGCTCTGATCTCCTCTACCCAGGCCCGGTCTGGCATAAGCTCCGGCAGGTCGGGCTCCGGGAAGAAACGGTAGTCGTGGGCGTACTCCTTGGTCCGCTGGGACACCGTCACCCCTCGGTCTTCCACCCACCCCCGGGTCTCCTGAACCACCCTGCCCCCGTCCTCCACTATATTTTTCTGGCGCTCAACCTCATACTTGAGGGCGTTGTAAACGGAGCGGAAGCTGTTCATGTTCTTGACCTCTGCGCGGGTCATCAACTCCTGGCTGCCCTTTGGACGAATGCTCACGTTGGCGTCACAGCGGAAGCTCCCCTCCTCCATGTTGCCCGTGGTAACACCAATATACTGGAGGATGGAACGGAGGGTGGTGAGATACTGGCGGGCCTGCTCCGGCGACCTGATGTCCGGTTGGCCTACAATCTCCATTAGGGGCACCCCCGACCGGTTTACGTCCACCAGGCTATAGCTCTCTCCAGCGGAGCTCTGGACGTGCTGTAGCTTGGCCACATCCTCCTCCAGGTGGACCCGGAGGATGCGGATGGGACACTTCTCCCCATCCATCTCCACCTCCAGGCAGCCGTCGGTGGCGATGGGCATGTCGTACTGGGAGATCTGGTAGCCCTTCATCAGGTCGGGGTAGGGGTAGTTCTTGCGGTCGAACTTGGTGTGAGAGGCAATCTGACAGTCGAGGGCCAGCCCTGTGGCGATGGTGTACTCCACGGCCTTTTTGTTGATGACGGGGAGAACCCCAGGCATTCCCAGGCATATGGGACAAACCAGGGTATTGGGCGCGGCGGTCTGATAGTCCGCTCGACAGGAGCAGAACATCTTGCTCTTGGTTTTTAGCTGAACATGGACCTCGAGGCCGATGACGGTCTCGTATTGGGTAGATGCCGCCGTGGTCACATTTCCTCGCGAATACTGGCCCTTGGGCCAATAGAAGTATCGACTCAGT
>JAPULR010000185.1 GCA_027294635.1 Chloroflexota bacterium
ACTGGCCCGAGGCCTCGTCGAACCGGTTCAGAAGGATAGACCACTTGTGGAAATTGTTGGTCTCCAGCACGTCCTTCAGCACGTAGAAGGTGATGTGGACCGCCAGCAGGTCCTCGGCCTCTGCGCCCTCCATGGATACCCGGAAGTACTCAATAGCGCTCTGGCCGTCGGGGAGTGCTGGTATGGCCGATGGCTTTGAAGGAACGTTCTCCACCGAGATCGTCACTCCTGACAGCGCCCGTGCGAACTTGCCCAAGATCTGGTCCACAGGCTCGGGGCTGCCTACCAGGGTTGCCCAGGTCAACTCTCCGGTTTGACTCTCGTAAACAGCCAGGTTGGGCTCACCTGAGTGGCTACAGGTGGGAGCAAGTTGGGATCAACAGGCGGCGGGTCCGTAATGGCGAGAGAGGAAGCCGGTACTTTAGGTAGCCGATCAAACAGGGTCTGTAGAGGAAGCTCAAGGAGAGCTTCCACCGGGGTTTCGGGCAAAATGTTGGTCAGGATCTCCTCGCTCAAGATGTTAATTAGCCCTATGCGAGTCTGCGCATCCACCTCACCTAAGATAGCGCCGCCACGATCGGCTACTAAGTTTTCCATTAAGAGACGAGCTACCCCAAGTGGAAGCTCCTCTACGATGTCGGCTCCTGTAAGGGTGCCAATCTTACTAATTATCTCACCAGCGACCGTTTCATCCATCTCCCCAATAAGCGCAGCCGCCTTTTCAATAGTCATCTCTTCTATAATCAGCGCCGCTCTGGCCCGATCGGTCTGCTGAAGCCCGGACGCCGCTTTCTCTACATCGGCCCTTGCAAGCAAGCTGGCGGCCTTTTCGACATTAATTATCCCAAGGATGATCCCAACCTTCGGGGTCGGCAGATAATTGATGATGGCGGCGGCAAACTCTTCGTCGATTTCCTCCAGAACCGCCGCAACGACGATTTCGCTCGCCACCAACTCCAAGGCAACCGCGGCAGCATCAGGAGTTAGTCCGGTGATTCTATCTACGACCTGCTGTATACCTTCCGACGCCGGAGTAGGCGTGGGAGTAGGCGCCGGTGGCGGGGGCGGCGGTGGAGGCGGAGGGGGAGGCGGCGGTGGAGGCGGCGCCGCTACTATATTGAAACCACTAATACCTGAGGAGAAGGTGGCTTTGACAGCCTCGCCGGTATTCAGGATAAACTGGACGTTGTAGCTCCCCGTCGGCATTGTGGGGGAGGCTCCGGTGTTCAACGTTACACAGTATCTAAAGTCTGATACGAATGAACCTGTGACATTACCCTGGCCAAATCCCTGAGTGGCTAGGAAATCCCAGGGTCCAGGTGTAGGATTAGCATCGCTGCCATAGCCAAACGCTAGGGTATCCCCATCAAGAACCCCGAATCCAACGCCGGGCCCCGATTGCAGCACCGGATCGCACAGAGCAACAGTGAGGTGAGGGTCTGCAGTGAGCATGTTTGCAAAGGGATCAAAGGTAACGTTTAGATTCGTCGGCCCCGTAATGTCCAGCTCAAGGCTCTGAATGGGAACCAGCTCGTTCGTCGGTATTTCCAGGTCAAGAACAAAGTTACGTGACTGCCCTTGGGTGATGCTTTCTCCGGAAATTGACTCAAGAGTCAGACCAACAGCGCCAGCTCTACCGGAAGTGAGGAGAATGAGGACGATGACGCCAACGGTAAGGGCCGCAGAGAAGGCCACCCCCCGGGAGGTCGTTACCCACTTGGTGGCAGCTAAGACATTGCGCATGGATTGATAGGGTATATCACGTCAAATCCCGCCTTTTGGGCGGGACAATTCGACGGTAGCACCCAGCCTTGTGGGCAGTCAATGAGCAGCAATTACAGGGTTTGCCGAAAAACTCGCTGAAATTCGTCGTTTGAGGCTGGGTGAACGAAAGGGGTAACCATACCCTACGCTACTAAGTGGTCATCAACGTGGCAAGGGGACGATAGTACCGAAAAGGCGCAATGCCTTGTTCAGCTTCACACGGCAGCCATTAACAAATCGGCTAGGAGACAGGGGGTTGGAGGTGAGCCCAGGGCCGCGCCTCCTCAAAGGCCGCTGAAGCCCTCAGGACCGTAGTCTCTTCGCCGCGTCTTCCGACGATGTGGAGACCAATAGGCATGCCGTCGGCGGAGAAGCCACAAGGGATGCTGGCGGCTGGCTGGCCCGAAAGATTGAACACCGGAGTGAAGGGCAGGTAATCCCACCTGGGATGGACCTCTCTCCCCGCGATGACCTTGGGGAACTGGCCCACAGGAAAGGCGGGCACCGCCATAGTGGGAGTCAATAGTAGATCGTAGCTCTCCATCAGGTCGTCCATCCTGCTTTGCATGACGTGGACCTCCAGCAAAGCCCGAGCATAATCAGCTCCCGTTACCCGGCTTCCTCTTTCTAAGTTTTCCCTAACATAGTCGGTGAGCAAGTCCTTGTGCTTCTCGTAGACATCACCATAAGAGGTGTAGGCATTGGTAGAGAAGATGGTCAGGAAGAAGTCCATAGGATAATCTAAGGTGAAGTTGGGCTCCTCAACGGTACATCCCAACTCCTGAAAAACTTTGGCTCCATCAGACGCTACCTGCACTACCTCGGGGTCCACGGCGGCGTACCCAAGATCTGGGCTCCAGGCTATCCGTAAGCCCTCCACTCCCTGACCCAAAACCGCGACGAAATTGGGTGGCGTTTCTCTGATGGCGTTGGGGTCTCTGGCATCGTAGCCGGAGAGGGCTTGAAGGAGCAGCGCAGCGTCTCGAACGTTGCGCGCCATCGGCCCCGACTGGGAGGTGAGGTTGGGAGCCGGGTTACCAACGCCTCCGTAACGAGGCACCCTGCCTAGGGTAGGCTTAATACCGTAAAGGCCACAGAAGCTGGAAGGGATGCGTATTGAGCCTCCACCATCGCTGCCGGTGGCCAACGGGCATAGACCTGCCGCCAGAGCAGCACCAGCGCCGCCGCTGGAGCCACCGCTGGTGCGCTCCGTGTTCCAGGGATTACGGCAGGCGTCCCCCAGCCGGTTCTCCGTGGTGCCCGACAGGCCGAACTCCGGAGAGTTGGTCTTTCCCAGGATGATGGCGCCGGACTGGCGGACCCGCTCCGCCGTGGCCGAGTCATGGTCGGGCACCAGGTCTTTGAATACCAGAGACCCCATGGTGCTCCTGATACCCTTGGTAACCTCCAGGTCTTTGATGGAGATGGGTATGCCAAAAAGAGGGCCCTCTCCCTGACCCCGAGCGATCTTCTCTTCTGCCGTCTTGGCCGAGGCCATGGCCTCGTCGGCGGTGACAGTGAGGAAGGCGTTGAGCTTGGGGTTAAACTCCTCTATTCGACGGAGGTACATCTCCGTCAACTCCACCGGAGAGACCTTGCGGGAGTCCAGTAGCTCTCTGAGTTGCCAGGCGGGGGTAAAGGCCAGGTCTCGGTCGTTCATGGCTGCCCTCCTTGGGCCGGAAGGATAAAAACTGAGGTCAAACTACCCTGGACAAGCGAGGGTGTCAAGGTGAGGATTCAAGGTATGACTCCATTGCTACCCTTACAGTCTCTGGTACTGCTGCTGGGCAAGGGGGCTGTAAGTGGCGGGAGTTGTTACGCTGAGGCCTGCGTCCACGGGAATCACTATGCCAGTAACCCAGCGAGACTCGTCGCTGGCGAGGTAAACGGCGGCCCAGGCCACGTCCCAGGCCGTGCCCTCGGTGCCCAGAGGAGCGGCCTCACGGCGGCGCTGACGCAGGGCGTCATCCATCCGAGGCGCCACCATGGGTGTGTACACCAACCCCGGCGCGATGCAGTTGACCCGGACGTTGTCCTTGCCGTGGTCTCCGGCCATGGAAAAGGTCAGCCCAATGACGGCGGCCTTGGAGGCACTGTAGGGGGTGGACCGGTGCGCCCTGATGCCGGCAATAGAGGAGATGTTAATGATGGAGCCGCCCCCGCTCTGGACCATTGAAGGGATGGCGTAGCGGCTGGCCAGCATAATGCTCTTGACGTTGACCTCCATAACCTGGTCCCAGTCCTCCTCACTGACCTCCACCACCGTGCCCCTACGTGATATGCCCACGTTGTTGTCCAGGATGTCCAGGCGTCCATACCGCTCCATAGTTTCCTCCACCATGCGGAGGCAGTCCTCAGCTTTGGTGACGTTGGCCCGAAAGACGGAGGCTTCTCCACCTTCTTTACGTATAAGCGACAGGGTCTCCTCAGCCCTACCAAGGTCGGCATCCACCAGCAGCACTTTTGCTCCCTCCCTGGCAAAAAGCGTCGCCGTAGCCTTGCCGTTGCCTACGCCCGGACCGCTGGAGCCGGCGCCCGTTACGATGGCCACCTTCCCTTCCAACCGGCGATTTCCTTGTGTCATTCAACCCTCCTCACTAGATAGATTGAGAGCTTCGAGACCTAAGCTGGGTCAGCTAGCACCTTAGCGACGGAAGCCCTAACCTAAATCGGGGTGGCGCAGGTGCCACTCTGTGGCCTGCTCATAGGTATGGGCCACTCGCAATACCAAAGACTCCTCCTGCCGCCTTCCCATGATGTGCAGCCCTATGGGCAGGAACCCCTGGGCAAAGCCGCAGGGCACCGAGATGGACGGGAGTCCCGTGTCTGAGGCGATGGAAGTGCACTTCAGCGTGAGGGAGCTGGCATCCACCTCCTTGCCCCTTATCCTTGTTACTCCCTTGGTCTCAGCGATCTTCAGCGCAGGGGTAAGACAGGTGGGAGAGACCACAACGTCCACCCGCCTCATAACCCGGTCCACCTCCCTTTTCAGGAGAGCCAGTCTTCGCTGAGCGTCCAGGTACTGGGACATGGTTATCTGGGCACCGCGTTCTAGGCGACCCACCATGTCCGGGTCTATCCTGTCCAGCCTCTCCTTGGAGAAGACCTCACGATAGTACGCCGCCGACTCAGGCTCCACTATGGTGTTGTGGATGTCGGGCACTCCCGCCGCACCGGGGATGGAGACCTCGGAGACCTCCGCACCCAGCTCTGCAAGGACGTCTACCGCCTTTCGCACCGCCTGCTCGACCTCCTCGGTGCAGTTTCGTCCGACGTACTCCTCAAGTACTCCAACGCGGAGGCCCTTGATGCCGCCTCCCAAGCTCTGCCGGTAGTCCGGCAACGGTCCGTAGAGGCTGATGGGGTCCTCAGGGTCGTATCCGGCGACAGCCTGAAGGACAACGGCCGTATCCTCCACAGTTTTTACCAGGGGACCAGCCTGGTCAAAGGACCAGGAGGGGCCAAAGAGGTTATGACGGCTGATGAGGCCAAGGGTGGCCCTCATTCCCACGACGCCGGACCAGGCGGCCGGAATACGCACCGAGCCCCCGGTGTCGGAGCCGATGGAAGCCAGCCCCAGGGAAGCGGCCACGGCAGAGCCGGACCCCGCGCTGGAGTGCCCCGGGGAGCGGGTGGTATCCCAGGGGTTGAAACACTCCACCGGCACGTCACGGCGAAAGTGACAGTTCACCTTACCCACCAGAACACCTCCAGCGTCTTCCATCAGCGTGTGTACCCTGGCGCTCTGGTGGGGTACATAGTCCTGGTGGCTCCTGTAGCCGTAGGTGGTCCGGAAACCCTCGGTGTCTATCAGGTCCTTAAGGCTGTAGGGAATACCGTGGAGAGGGCCGCGGTAGTCACCCCGGCCTATCTCCTTCTCCGCCCTCTTGGCCCGCTCCATGGCGTAGTCGGCGGTTACGGTGGTGTATGCGTTCAGCCTGGGGTTCAACCGCTCGATACGGTCCAGGGTTGCCTTGGTCAGCTCCACTGGGGACAGGTTCCGAGATTCCAGGAGCCTGCTCACGCTTGAAATGGTAGCGGTGGTCAGGTCTAGGCCGACCATAGTAGCCTCCTACGCTCTAGTGAAGGTTTGTTGCAAAGTAAGCCCCTCGTACCCTATTACTCCAGGGGATTAACGTCAATCCATCGCCCATGTGGACAGCCCTTGGAGCCCGAAATATACTCATCTGGCAACTAGAGGTGACTCGGCCAACGAGAGGAAGACTATGGTCAAGATCGATCCGCTGAGGGTACACCGCGACGGCACGAGACTCCGGGCCTACGACCCGGAGCTGTGCTACAACGGCTTCACCCTCTTCACTCCAATGAACGGCAACGGAACAGTTTATCTCATCGACATGGAGGGCCGGGTGGTTCATACGTGGAAGATGCCCTACCCGCCGGGCCTCTACGGCTACCTCCTGGACAACGGCAACCTCCTTTACAGCGGCAAGGTGCTGGAGGATCTGGAGCGCTTCCCCAGCTGGGGCCGGTGGAAGGGTGGCGTGGTCCTGGAAGTAGACTGGTCGGGCCGAGTGCTGTGGGAGATGCGCCACCCGGACCATCACCACGACGCCCGCAAGCTCCGAAACGGTAATTTGCTCCTCTTATGCCTCACCAAGCTGCCCCAGGAGATGGTGCCATCCGTTCAAGGCGGTATCCCCGGCACCGAGGTCGAAGGCGATATGTACGCCGATTACCTGGTGGAGATGACCCTGGAGGGAGAGTTAGTGTGGGAGTGGCGCAGCTGGGAGCACCTGGACCCGGAGACGGACCGCATGACGCTGCAGGACCGTCGCTGCGAGTGGACCCACGGCAACACCGTGGCAGAAATGCCCGACGGCAACATCCTGGTAAGCTTTCGCAACATATCCACCGTGGCCATCATCGACCGTTCCACCGGTGCGTTCAAGTGGAAGCTGGGCGCTCCTCCCCTGGGCCAGCAGCACGACCCCAAGCCTCTGCCCAACGGGAACATCCTTATCTTCGACAACGGTACCCATCGCCTGGACCACCCGCTGCCCTATTCCCGTGTTATCGAGGTAAACCTTAAAAATAACGAGATTGTGTGGAGATATCAGGAGCAGAATCTGTACTACTTTTTCAGCCCCTACATCTCCGGCGCTCAACGCCTGGATAATGGCAACACCCTCATCTGCGAAGGCAACTTTGGGAGGCTCTTTGAGGTGACTCGGGAGGGGCAGCTGGTCTGGGAGTACGTGAGCCCCCACTTCCACGTTCCAAAGGACGCCCCCGACTCGCCGCCCAGCAATTCGGTGTTCAGGGCCTTCCGCTACAGCCCTTCCCAACTACCTAACCTAACTATCCCCTGATTCCGCTGCTAACCCCTAGAGCACCTCCCGGGCAAAGGACAGCATCTCCCGGTTGAACTTCTCCGTCTCCGTCCAGGGAAGCAAATGACCGCTGTGCTCAAAGAAGACCAGCTTGGAGTTACGGATGCCCTCGTTCAGGAGCTTAGCCGTGTCCTCCTTGACCACGCCGTAGCGGGTCCAAAAGATGCGGGCCGGTACCTGCATTGTGGGCAGCACGGGACGGAAGTCGGCGAAATACGACTCATAAGCGGCGGCGCGGTGGGCCGACGTGGGGGTCTTCATGCACTCGTAGGCCATCCAGTCCACCAGCTCGTCGTCTATCTCCGCCTCGGGCCCGTAGTAGTCAACTATCACCTTGCGATGGTTACTTAGCCGGGAGGTCCGTATGGTTTCCAAGCGCCTAAGTAGGTCATCGTAGGAGATGAAACGGTGGGGACGCTGGTCCACGTCCACGAACCCGACCATGCGGTCCTCCCCGAACTGCTGGACGTAGCTCCAGATGATGGCGCTGCCCATGGACCACCCCACGGCTACCACCCTTTCCAGAGCAAGGGCCTCCAGCATGAACCGGAAGTCGCGGGCGTACTGGGCCAGGGTCTGGCCGTCATCGGTCTTCCCCGACTCGCCACGGCCCCGCACGTCCATGGACACGACCCGAAACTCCCTGGCAAGCTCCGGGATGTTCTTCTGCCAGAACTTGGTGTTAAAGGGCTCGCCGTGTATCAGAAAGATGGCCGAGCTGGTTCTAGGTCCCTCGTCTTCGTAGTAAAGAGGAATCTCGTCTGGGGTCACTAGGTACGGCATATCGGGCTCCTTAAGGGTTGGGGATGTGTGGCGTCATGATAATATAACCTGAAACGCTACAACACCCCCCAATAGGAGCAGTTAGATGGAGCCTATCGTGCTTGTCAAACCGGACCAACGCAGCGCCAACACCGCCCAGACCCCGGGGATGGTGCGCCAATCTGGAATCTCCGCCGATGTATGCGGAAGCAAGGGCCTGTGGATCGGCTACGTCTCGGCGCCCCAGGGCGCCAGTGGCGCCCACCACCACGGCGACGCCGAGAGTGGTATCTACGTGCTCAAGGGCCGCATCAGGATGCACTACGGCGAGAGGTTGGAAAACACCCTCAACGCCGAGGCGGGGGACTTCCTCTACGTCCCGCCCCAGACGGTTCACGTGGAGGAGAACCTGTCAGACGAGCCGGCGGAGCTAATAGTGGCCCGGAACGCGGCGGACTTCCTGGTGGTCAACGTGCCTGATCCGAGGTAGTGAGGGCCAAGCGTACAGAAGCCAGAACTCAGCCCATCTTTGAACTTCTTCTGCTCCTGACGACCTGAGCCTCCTGACCAAGTCTAGAGTCAACCTCTTAGTCCCTGCTCCCAGTATCAGACAGTTAGACCGTGGTACTCACTTCTTAACATCAGTATCCAGGTGTACATTCCCTTCGCAGTGTTTACGCACCTCGTCAATCCAGCGGTCGTACCAATACCAGGTGCCACGTACTTCTGTACCAAATCCTTTCCCCGGGTTCTTGGCGTCCATTTTGCGCCACAATCGAGTATGTTGAAATGGTCCAAAGATCTTAAAACCTTCCTTATGGACGATGTCCAGTACGTCTTTCCGTAAATACTTAGGACGCTCCACTTCTTTCTTGAACCAATATTGTTTGTCGAGTTCTCGCGCAGCTTCTGAATTAGGGTCAATAAACTCGAAAACACTGTCGGCCTGACCCTTCCGGTTCGCTTCCTTTCGTGTAAAAAGGAGTCGAATTGCATATTGGGGACTATTGTATTCTTCTTCTGTCAGGCTCTCATCAAACTCGGCTATATAGGCTCTGAGACGTCGAGGTACATCTTCCTCGGTCATAACACCCGCCACTTGATCACGTGACAGCTCTATGAACTGCAAACTGTAAGTTAGATGTTGATCAAGTCCATATTTTGAGCCGAAAATCTGCTTCACGTATTTGTTGTAGTTGATTGCACATGCTTGATAACGGCCACTGAGCCAGTTATCAAGGTTTAAAGTCATTTGGTGTTCAATTTCATCACGGAGGCCGATTAAGAACCTCAAGTTGTTGCGGGTATCTCTATCTAGTGGACACTTCGAGAAGTTCAAACAGCGCAGAAGCTCCCAGCACCTAATGGCTCCATGTTTCGTTCGATGGAATCTTCTGCGCTTCGGGGTTCGATCAAAATATCTATAGTCAACTTTTTGTTGTCTATAGTAGGCATGTAAGAGATAAGTCCAAGCGATTGTCATTAAGACGATAAATGATTCAGATTTGAATTGTATCAATGGGTTATTGAACACTTGAACAGCTGATAATGCAGCTTCACGGGACTTAGTGAGGAGCTCTCGACGGATTGAATATATGCGTCGCCGTCGTACCATGGCCTTCGATACCGATTATCCTCGTGGTGGGCCCGGCAGGGTTCGAACCTGCGACCTGCCGGTTATGAGCCGGACGCTCTACCACTGAGCTATTCACGCCTGCGGCGTGACTGGATACAGCGGCTTCGTACCTAAATCACCGGGCACCCGGCCGCTCTATCTCCCCTCTTGTCTACTATTCCGCTGTTAGATGCGGTATGTCCTATTTGTCCTGACCCTCTCGCTCCCGCTTCTCCCGTATGGCCTCCTCTAACCACTCACCCAGCGTCTTCCGAGCTGTCA
>JAPULR010000186.1 GCA_027294635.1 Chloroflexota bacterium
CCAACGAGGATCAGGTCTACAGTGTGAATCCCTCCGAAGGGAGGGGGAGGCTGTTGGAGGGCATGGACCGAACCCCAGCCCTTCTCTTGGGAGGGACGCTACTACCAGTTTCGCACGGTGTCGGTATGGCCCAGGCCGGTACAGCAGCCCCATCCGCCGGTTATTGTAGCAACCAGGAGTGAAGACACCATTCATTACGCGGCCCAACACGGTCTAGGGTTAGGGGTCTCTTTCATTCCAGTGGCCCAGATGGCCGAAATCACCGAAAAGTACCGCGGATGGTGTGAGGAAGCCGGCTGGCAGCCAAAGCCCGACCAGGTAGTTTATCGGGGTAGCATCTACCTGGCGGAAACGGACCGGCAGGCGGAAGAATGGTTCGAGGATGTGCAGCGTGCCGGCCTTAGGCCGGCAATCCCTTTGCGACCGACGGTGGCGCAAGCAATACAGGCAGCCCGCTCTGGTGAGGAATTTGACCTACGAAATGTTCTGGCTGGCAGCGCCCAAGGCGACGTGGGAGGTCTGGCCCGGGGACTCAGTTTTAAAGGCGGGCCAGACACGATAGTGAAGCAGCTAAAAGCGTTCCATGACCAATGCGGAGCTGGGGTTGTAGACCTTTTCTTCCAGCAGCCAACTCTAGATCACCGGGAAGTGATGAAGGAAATCGAGTTGTTCGGGAAAGAAGTCTTACCCCGCATCAAAGAGTTCTAGTGTTGTGATATCGGCAAGGGGGACCCTAGTATGGAGGAGGCTATAACTTGGGAGCGTTGACATTTCAAGAGAGCCACATAGAAGCTGACGGCTTCCGCATCAAGTACCTGGCAGCAGGGCAGGGCGATCCTGTAGCCATTCTGGATAGCATTTCGGGGGGGATTTCAAAGCTCCAGGACGCCCTGGTTCAAAGGTATCGGGTCATCGTGCTGGAGTTGCCGGGGTTTGGTTCCTCACCGGCCAACACCAAGTCATCCTCCGCGAAAGACCTGTCGAAAGTTGTAGCCCAAGCCACGGAGAAGATAATACCTGAGAAATACACGCTCATCGGAACCTCCTTCGGCGCCAATGTTGCGCTGTGGCACACGCTGCAGGCGCCAGACCAGGTGGATGCGCTTGTCCTGATCTCGCCCACCACCCTACTGCCAATGGTCAACCTTGTTGTGGGTAATCCAACGGAGAGGGCAAAGCAAATGTTCGCGCATCCCGATTCGCTAGAACTTCCTCGCCTTGCCCCCGAAATCGCAGCCAAGGAGCAGGAGTTGATACGCCGACTTGGTGGCGGCATACACGACACGGAGGCGGAAAGTCGGCTTAGCGAGATTCAATGCCCCACGCTGGTCGTATTCGGCTCGAAGGACGGATTGGTTGCTGCTGCTGCAGCGAGTACCTACCGGCAAGAAATTCCCAACAGCCACGTTTCCATAGTGTATGACGCCGGGCACCTGATTGTGGCCGAGCGACCGGAGGCTTTGATCAACACGGTTGTTGACTACGTTGAACGTCGCGAGACATTTGTGGTCAGTCGCCAGACCGGGGTAATTAACCCCTAGGTCGGACCGTTAGACACTAGCTGGTCTCCGGACTCTCGCCGAAGGCATACGCTTCTCTCAAGAATCAGGAACGGCGGGCTGACGAGATAATCTGGCAACCCGTCATCAGTCACGAGCGTGTTGTCGTCCGCCACAACCAAACCATTGTACATTGCCGGGGAGGAAATCCATGAAGGCATCCCTTTTTGCACAGATGGGATACTCAGAAAGGCACAAGTTTCCTGCAACCTGGCCGGTGCCACCGAGCTATCAAGACCCGGCGGTAACGATGCAGAGCTATGAGGAGGGGATGGAAGAGTGTGAATTGGCCGAGGAGATGGGCTTTGACTGGCTCAGCTTCTCGGAACATCACTACTCGGGCAACAGGCTGACACCAAACCCGGCGCTGATGGCGGCTGCCGTGGCGCAGAGATGTAAAAAGGTCAGAATCGCCCTGTTTGGGCAATTGCTGCAGCATCATAATCCCGTCCGGGTCGCCGAGGAGATCGGGATGCTGGACAATCTGACCGGTGGTCGAGTGATCATGGCATTCCTACGGGGCATACCCAGCGAGGACCTCCCCTACAGTATGAACCCGGCGGAAGGCCGAGGCAGGCTCTTTGAGGGCATGGACCTGGTTCTAAAAGCGCTGACGGAACTTCAGCCCTTTTCCTGGGAAGGCCGCTATTACCAATTCCGCACGGTTTCTGTCTGGCCGCGGCCTGTGCAGCAGCCTTTGCCTCCCGTGATTGTGGCGACAAGGAGCGAAGACGCTATCCATTACGCCGCCTCCCATCGACTAGGGCTGGCTGTCTCCTATGATAGCGTGGACCAAGTGGCCGAGATTACTCAGAAATACAGGCGGTGGTGCCAGGAAGCCGGCTGGCAGCCCACGCCTGACCAAAACGTTTACCGCGCCAGCATCTTGCTGGCGGAAACAGACCAGCAGGCGGAAAACCGGGTGGAGGGTCTTAAGGCTTCAGGGTTGGTGGAACGGGGGATGAACCTGCGCCCTTCCGTGACCCAGGCAGTGTTAGCGGCGCGTGAAGGAAGGGAGTTCGACCTGCGCAACCGCGATGCCGGAGCTGGAGGGGCTGCGGGGACCCAAGGGGTCCGCGCCAGGCGGGAGCTGATCACCTTCGTGGGCGACCCCGACACCATCGTCAAGAAATTAAAAGGGTTCCATGACGAGTGTGGCACGGGGGTGGTGGACCTCGGATTCCAGCAGTCCGGCATGGACCACGAGGAGGTCATGAAGCAGATTGAACTCTTTGGCCGGGAAGTCCTGCCGCGTATCAAAGAATTCTAAAATTTCCAATCAACAAGTAGACCAAATAACCAAAGGTAACAAATGGGAGTCGGCAGACACCCGCGCGTGTTGAGGGAGGCGGAGGAACGGGCTAGGCGACCCGAACAATCCCGTCGATCGAGGCGAACTGTGCGGCAATAGCGCTATCGCCTACAACGGTATCGTCCGTCACCCCAATGGGCGCCAAGGCCAACATCACCGATTCTCTTCTCACCCGAGAGGAAGCTGAACTAACTCGGGTTCTTCTTCGCGGCCGAACTCTCCGAGCCGGTTGGGTTTCGGTGATTTATACCTCCGGATTAATTAGCCCTCTTTAATTAGCTGTCCGTAGGCCGGCTTGGCAGCTAAGCCAGTGCCGTCGGTGAATATCTGCTTAACCTCCATAAAGTCGTCCAGCCCGTGGTAGCCCAGCTCTCTCCCGATACCGCTTTGCTTGAAGCCGCCCCAAATGCCTTCCACCGGTTGGGAGTAGTTATCCCAAATCCACACGGTGCCCGCCCGAACCCGTCTAGCCACTCGGAGAGCCCGGGGATAATCGGCGACTCATCGGGCATTACTTTCCACCGATTGGTCACGTGGCCGTATAGGCAACGGGCGGAGAGGCTTCAACTCCAACCACTAGCACTGGCTGTTCTGGAATCACCTAGGAGTGACATGTCTTTGTCAGAACAGGAGCCCGGCGCTTGCAGGCCAAGTTGAGGCTTTCTTGGTTCCCAACTCTCGTTTCCGGTCG
>JAPULR010000187.1 GCA_027294635.1 Chloroflexota bacterium
CCCACGGCGCCGGAGATCTTGCCCACGGCTATGCTGTCGCGGGCGGCGCAAAGCCGCTTCTCCTGGCGTCTTAGCTCATCCCACCAGAGGGCCAGCTTAAGGCCAAAGGTAGTGGGTTCGGCGTGGACCCCGTGGGTACGCCCCATTATTGGGGTGTCCTTGTAGGCCAGGGCCTTGCGGCTAACAGCCTGAGAAAGACATGCCATATCTTTCAGCAGAAGGTCGGCGGCCTCTACCATCTGAAGGCCAAGGGCAGTATCCAGGACGTCGCTGGAGGTGAGGCCCAGGTGGACCCAGCGGCCCTCATCTCCCAGGGTGGACGTCACGGAATGGAGAAAGGCGGTGACATCGTGTCGAGTGCGGCGAAAAGCGTCGTCCATTAGTTCCTGATTAAAGGTGGCGCGCCGCAGCTTTTCCATATCCTTTGCGGGAATGACCCCGGCTTCGGCCCACGCTTCGCAGACGGCAAGCTCAACCTGAAGCCACTTAGCGTACTTGCTTTCGTCGGACCAGACCAGCTTCATTTGGGGTCTGGAGTAGCGGTCAATCACCTTTAGGTTTCTCCGGCTATTGGAGTTGAGAGGGTTTCCAGAGTATCAAGAACCTTCGAGAAGTCGGAGAGCTGGACGTAAGGAAGACCCTTCTCCTGACGGTCCTCCTCCAGGAAGCGGCGGGCAAACACCAAGTCGGACCTGTCGGCGGGGCAGATGTCGGACTTACCGTCGCCGGCGAACAGTATCGTGTGACCCTTACGCCGATACTCCTCCAGCACACGACACTTGCAGTTGCCGGGCTGCCAGCATCCGTCCCAGGTGTATCTATACCCAAAATTGATCCCCTTGGGGGTAAACTCCGTATCTACGGCGTAGCAGGAAATCGACTCCATTCCCTCCCGCTCCAGCAGGGCTTCTACGTAGAAATCGAGGCCCATACTAGCAATGGCGAGAGGTATATTTGATCTCTGGCAACGCTCATACAGGGCCTTAAAGTAGGGACGTAAGGTAGCCCTCTCTTTGACCAGGTCCTTCATGGTTTCCCGGCTGGCTTTCACCGTTTGGAAGGCACGTTCCTGGTACTCCTTGAGGCTGATGAGACGCATCGAGTTCTGCTGCTGGTACCCTCGCCAACCGTCGCCCCCGAACTCCTTCAGCAGCATCTCCGCCACGTTCTCTAGAACTATGGTGTCGTCAAAATCACAGACAATGGCGGGCCCTAGCTTAGGCCTCTTGCAGTTTCCGTCGATACTCTTCATAGGACTCTTTGATCGTATCATACTTGAGGGCCAGAATCGCCGCCGCAAGATACGCGGCATTTCTGGCGCCCCAGGACCCTACCGCAACGCAGGCCACCGGAACGCCCGGGGGCATCTGTGCGATGGCGGTGAGGGCGTCCATACCCTTAAGCTCACTGCTGGCCAGGGGTACGCCAATGACGGGCAGGGTGGTCCAGGCGGCCAGTACACCGGGCAGGGCCGCCGAGCCTCCTGCGGCGCCGATGAGCACTTCAATACCCCGCTCCCGTGCTTTCACAGCGTATTCCATAACCTGCTTGGGCTTGCGATGAGCGGACATCACCCGGACCTCATAATCTATACCCAACTCCTCCAATACCTTTACCGTCTCCTGAACCGTTGGGTCGTCGGAGGCGCTGCCCATTACGATGCCGACTCTAGGCATGTTCAGATAACCTTTCTGCTGTTGGGGACTTCTCGATGAATCAGCCCGATATCCTTGCGGTAGTAACAACCCTGGAAGGAGACCCGCTCGATGTTCTCGTAGACGTGCTCGCGAGCGTCCGCGATTGTGGGCCCTGACCCCACAATCGTCAATACCCGCCCGCCCGTGGTAAGGACTTGGGAAGGGTTTCCCTGGGGTCTCTTGGTTCCTGCGTGGAACACAAGAATGCCCTCGTCCAGCGTGTCCAGCCCCTCGACTTCAAGGCCACGTCTATACTCCCCTGGGTATCCCCGTGAGGCCATAACCACCCCTGCGCAGGCTTGGTCCCCCCAGTCAACCGGGGTGTTGTTCAGATTACCGTGGATGGTGGCTAGCATCACCTCCAACAGATCCGATCTCATGGGAGGAAAGATGACCTGAGTCTCGGGGTCACCAAGGCGACAGTTGAACTCCAGAACTTTAAATCCAGATGGAGTGACCATTAGCCCGGCGTAAAGCACACCCTTGTAAGGAGTGCCCTCCAGGGCCATGGCTTTTACGGTGGGCTCCATGATCTCTCGCTGGACGTTGTCCGCCAACTCTTGGGTCCACAGGTCCGGGGGAGCGTAACTCCCCATGCCCCCAGTGTTGGGTCCGCGGTCGCCGTCGAGAAGACGTTTGTAGTCACATGCGGCAGTTAAAGAAGAAACGTGCTCTCCGTCGGTAAAGGCGAAAACGCTCACCTCCTCCCCTTCAAGAACCTCTTCCACTACCACCTTGGAGCCAGCGGCGCCGAAGATGCGGTCCTCCATGCAATCGTACAAGGCGTTGATGGCAGCCTCTCTATCACGGCATACGAAGGCTCCCTTGCCCGCAGCCAGGCCGTCGGCCTTCACCACAATAGGTCCCTCGTGTTTAGAGAGGAACTCGTAGCCGTCGCTATAAGCATGGAAGACCTTGAATTCCGGCGAGGGGATGTCATGTTTGTGCATTAGTTCCCGAGCAAAAGCTTTGCTAGATTCAATACGGGCTCCGTCTTTGCTGGGCCCGAAAATTTGGAGGCCTAGCTGCTGGAACCTGTCTACGATACCGTTGGCCAAGGGGATTTCAGGGCCCACGACCGTGAGGTCTATTCCGTACCGCTTTGCGGCCATGGCCAGGGTAGCAATGTCTTCGGCGAAGATGGGAAGGTTGGTCGCGAAGGTACGGGTTCCGGCGTTGCCCGGCGCAACAAAGACGTGGTTGACATTAGGGCTGATGCTGAGCTTCCAGGCCATGGCATGCTCTCTAGCTCCGGAGCCTACTACCAGAACCTTCATAGAGCTATCCCCTACTCCCACTCTATGGTCCCAGGGGGTTTGCTGGTGATGTCATATACCACTCGGTTCACCTGGGGCACTTCGTTAACAATTCTGCTGGAGATACGGGCCAGGACATCGTAAGGTAGGCGTGCCCAGTCGGCGGTCATGGCGTCATCGCTGGAGACGGCGCGAATGGCTACCACGTACCCATAAGTCCTGTAGTCACCCATGACGCCGACGCTGCGAGCGTCGGTCAGTACAGCAAAGGTCTGCCACAGGTTGTGATACAGGTTGGCCCCTTTGATCTCGTCGATAACAATCCAATCGCAGGCGCGGAGGATCTCCAGCTTTTCCGGAGTTACCTCACCAAGTACACGGATAGCCAGACCAGGTCCAGGGAAAGGTTGACGGTACACTATCTCCTCGGGAAGGCCAAGGGCCTCTCCCACGCCCCGTATCTCATCCTTGAAGAGGTATCGTAGGGGTTCCACCAGCTTCAGTTTCATGTCCTTGGGTAGGCCACCAACGTTATGATGGGTCTTGATTTTGGCCGCCGCCCCGCTCTCCGAGGTCTTGCTTTCTATGACGTCGGGATAGAGGGTTCCTTGAGCCAGGAAGTCCGCGTCACTCAGCTCGGCTGCCGCATCCTCAAATACCCTGATGAACACCTCGCCAATGGCTTTTCTCTTCTCTTCCGGGTCTATAATTCCCTCCAGACGTGCCAGAAACCTCTCCGAGGCGTCAACGTAGATCAAGTCCATATTGAGGTTTCCATGGAAGGTTCTTTGTACTCGTTCCGCCTCCTCGCGCCGTAGAAGGCCGTTATTGACAAAGATGCAGGTGAGCTGGTCGCCCACGGCTCTCTGTATCAGTGTGGCCGTTACCGCCGAGTCCACGCCACCCGAAAGGGCGCAGATTACCCGCCCTTGTCCCACCTGCTCGCGTATACGCTGGATAGCGTTTGTGACGAAGCTATCGGGGGTCCAGGTGCCGCTACAGCCGCAAATACGGTACAAGAAATTCTCTAGGATGCTTTTACCCTGGGGGGTGTGGGCCACCTCGGGGTGGAACTGGAGGCCGAACATCTTACCATCGCTCCCCATCACCGCGATAGGGGAGTTGTCGGTGTAAGCCAGCGCCCTAAACCCTGGAGGGAGCTCTTGAATCTGGTCGCCGTGGCTCATCCAGACAGGTATGGAGGTCTCCAGACCTTCAAAGACGGGTGACCCGCTTATATTCTGATGAAGCACAGCGTGGCCGTATTCCCGCTTCAGTCCGGGAACAACCTTGCCACCCAACTGGTGCGCCAGGACCTGCATTCCATAGCAGATGCCGAGGACAGGGGTCTTCTTTTCGTAAACCCAGCTAGGGGCCAGGGGTGCCCCCTTGTCGTAGACGCTGGCCGGCCCACCCGAAAGGATTACTCCCCTGGGGTTAATGGGCTCCACCTCCTGCCAGGTAGAGTCGTGAGGAACTACCTCGCTGTAGACTTTCAGCTCACGCACTCGCCGGGCGATGAGGTGGCTGTACTGAGAGCCGAAGTCGATAATGACGATGCCCTCAGCAACCCTTTGAGTTTCGTCCTTGCGCTCTGAGCCCTGGCCTTCCTTTTCCTTGGCAATCTCAAGGTAGGTTGAGACCTCTATGTCATCGCTGGTAGCTACGCGGCGGCTGGGCGATGGCTGCTGAGTTACCATGCCTTCCTTCAAAACAAACAGCGGGCTAAAGCCCGCTGTTCATATTTTAGTGCCAAAATGTGAGACTCGTTGTACATTATGCCGAGTCACGCCAGATACGATCCACCCTCGACCCAAGATTAGCACCTATGCTATACTCAGTCAAGCTGGACTCGGGTTCAGAGTCCCTTCCCATATAAGATGTTATCGTTACATATTGAGGATTGTATTAAGGAAGCCGTCACACTACTCCACAATGACGGCGTTATTAGTTATCCCACCGATACTCTGTACGGCCTGGGAGCCAGTCCCTTTTCTTCAAAGGCGTTGTCTCGCGTCCTTGAAATTAAAGGAAGGCCCAGGGGCAAGGGCCTTCCTCTGTTGCTAGCCGAGGCGCGGGATTTGGAAAGGATGGCGCGAGTCGAGTCTGACCTGGCCCAGGTTCTGGCCCAGGCCTTCTGGCCGGGACCTCTTACCCTGGTCCTGCCAGCCGTGCCAGAGGTGCCGGACGAAATCTCCGGGACTAATGGTACCGTAGGCCTTCGGGTGCCAGACCATCCCATACCCCGTGCCCTGGCACAGGCCTTGGGCGGATCCATAGTCGGCACCAGCGCTAACCCTAGCGGTGGTCCGGACCCCGTGACAGCCCAGGATGTGGAGCGAATGCTGGGCCACAAGAAGGTGGACTATATATTGGACGGAGGACCCGCCTATCGTGGCTTACCCTCGACGGTGGTCGACCTGACAGGGCCTAAACCTAGGTTGGTTCGTATTGGGGCTCTGAATAGAGAGTCCATCGAAGAGGTCTGTGGAGTCTGCCTGGAGTAGACCCAGGAGAGGAACCACCTGCAACGTTGTTCAAGGTACGAAAGATTCTTGCCCATTCCAAATCCTCTGTAACGCCACCCTTTTGCACAGGTCATAATGGTAGAAACACCAGCAGTTTTTGACCGATACCACGATGCCCTGGACGCTGAGCTGGAGGAGATTCTAAACCAGCGACAGGGTCTCCTCTATAACATGATGCTCTATCAGATGGGATGGGTAGACCAGCAAGGGTCTCCATTGCCCAGGCCAAAGCCCTTCCGACCGCATTCGATGCTCTGCCTCCTTTCCTGCGAAGTCTTGGGCGGCGAGTACCGCTCCGCCTTGCCCGCCGCTGCCGCCCTGGAGCTGGTCCGTACCTTCACCGTGGTCCACAAGGATGTACAGGACGGCAGCCCTCAACAGGAGGAGAAACCCTCAGTGTGGTGGGTTTGGGGTCCGGGCCAGGCTATCAACGTAGGCGATGGTCTCCATGCCCTCGGTCGTACCGCCCTCTTCCGTCTTGCCGATGCCGGACTCCCGCCGGGCAGGGTGCTAAAAGCCCTAGGAGCCCTGGACGAAGCATGTATCAGCATGTGCGAGGGACAGTACCTTGACCTCTCCTATCAAGAGAGGCTGGACCTCTCGGTAGGGTCCTATATAAAGATGGCGGAGGGCAATACGGGAGCTCTAACGGCCTGCGCCATGGAGCTGGGCGCTCTCATAGCTTCAGAAAACGACGACGTTATTAACGCCTTCAAGCTCTGTGGACTCAAGCTCGGTGTTGCTTATCAGATCCGGAAGGACATTCAGGCACTTTGGGGAGGGAGAGAGGGACAGTCCGCCAGTCCAGAGGTTTTGAACAAGAAAAAGCTCTACCCTGTCGTCCTATTGCTGGAAAAGGGCGACCTGAAGACAAAGCGCCAGTTGGGCAACATCTACTTTAAGCGGGTACTGGAGCCTTCCGATGTGCAAGAGATACTGTCCCTTCTGGAGGGAGCCGGCGCCCGCCAGTCGGCCGAAACCGCCTCTCAAAGCTACTACCGAGAGGCCATGGAAAGCCTGGATGACCTGGCTCTACCGAAGGAAGGTCTGGAGCAGTTGGCAAAGCTAGGTCAGTATATCGTTGGAGGATCGGATAGAGGCCGAGAGTAGGCCGAGAATCGCCATGGACAGGAAAACGTTGCAAGACGTGGACGTTAGAGGCAAGACCGTCCTGCTCCGCGCTGACTTCAACGTCCCCATCGCGGAAGGGGGCCCGGAGGCCATCGCCAGCTACGACCAGCGACTCCGCGTAACTATTCCTACCATTCGCTATTTGATAGATAGGGACTGCAAAGTTGTCCTGTGCTCTCATCTAGGCCGACCCAAGGGGGAGGTGGTGGAAGAGCTTAGGATGGCTCCCATAGCTGGTCGCCTATCGGAGCTTCTCTCCCGGCCTGTTGAGGCCCTCTGCGACTGCATCGGCCCAGAGGTAGAAGAAAGTGTCTCACAGATGCAGGCGGGGGAACTGGTGCTGCTGGAAAACCTACGATTCTACCCGGGTGAGGAAAATAACGATCCGGAGTTCGCCAGGGCCTTGGCCTCTTTAGCGGAGGTCTTTGTCCTGGACGCCTTTGGCTCCGCTCACCGTGCTCACGCCTCCATTGTGGGACCGCCTCGCTACCTCCCCTCGGCGGCAGGCCTTCTGTTGCAGCGAGAGGTGGAGATTATAGGCAAGGCCCTGGAGTCCCCCACTCGTCCTCTTGCAACCGTTCTCGGCGGCGCTAAGGCAAGTGACAAGATTAAGCTTCTAGAAAACTTGCTTAACCGGACAGATGCTCTCTTTATCGGTGGAGGGATGGCGGCCACCTTTCTCAAGGCTCAAGGCAAACCCGTGGGAGCTTCACTAATAGAGGGAGACCTCATTGAGTACGCTGGAGACCTGATAGCGCGGGCTAGGGACAGGAGTGTAGCCCTTTATCTGCCCAGAGATGTGATGATAGCGTCGGAGTTCAGTGACAACCCTTCACAGATTAGCAGCGTTGATGTTGATCACATTCCAGACCGCTACCACATCATGGATATTGGCCCCCTTACATTAGAAGGCTTCTCCGCCCGCCTATCCCCTTGCAAAACCGTCATTTGGAACGGGCCTATGGGAGTTTTTGAGTATGATAAATTCGCTAAGGGCACCACGGGTTTGGCCAAGGTCTTGGCCTCCTTGGATGCGACAACTATAATTGGGGGCGGCTCCACCGCCGAGGCCGTAGAATCCCTGGGTTTGAGTGATCAGATGACCCACGTATCCAGCGGCGGCGGGGCGATGCTGGAGTTCCTGGAGGGCAAGGAGCTACCAGGCATCGCGGCTCTGCCGTTGAAAACGCCCTCAGCTCATTGATAATAGCCGGTCTTCCGAAACCAGCAATGACCTTAGTGAACGAGAGAGTCGTATGATTGACATTCCACTGCTGCGGGACTCCTTTGCCAGCACCGATTCTAAAATTGTTATGTTGGTGGTAGATGGCCTGGGTGGAGCCCCCCACCCCAAGACGAAGAGGTCTGAGCTGGAAACGGCAAATCTGCCCAACCTGGATCGGTTGGCCCAGGAAAGCGCCTGCGGCCTTACCATCCCGGTGCTTCATGGCGTCGCTCCTGGAAGCGGACCCGGGCACCTGGCCCTTTTCGGCTACGACCCTCTCAAACATATCATCGGCAGAGGTGCCCTGGAGGCCGTGGGAGTAGAGGAGGTGGACTTCCAGGAGGGCGATGTGGTGGCCCGAGGTAACTTCTGCACCGTGAACCCCGATGGCCTTCTTCTGGACCGAAGGGCGGGGCGTATCTCCTCCGAGCTTAGCGAGCCCCTGTGCTACGAGTTGGACAAGATCGAAGTGGACTCCATTGATATACGAGTGTATCCGGTGAAGGACTACCGGTTCGTATTGCGCATGCGCGGCGATGGCTTGTCGCACAATCTTACCGAAATGGACCCTCAACGCATCGGGGTTCCCCTCCAGAACGTAAAGGCCCTCAGCATCGAGGCGAGGGCCACTGCGGAAGCGGCCAACGAGTTTGTGCGTCAGGCCCGTCAGGTCCTCATGGAGGAAGAGCGGGCCAATATGGTCATCCTCAGGGGATTCTCGGGAATGCCCCACCTGCCCTCAATGGCCCGAGCCTACAAGCTGAACCCCGGGGCTATCGCGGCCTATCCCATGTATAGGGGGCTGGCGGCGATCGTGGGCATGAAGGTGTTGCCGACGGGCTCAACCTTTGACGATGAAATAGAAACCCTGGTAGAGCGCTATGAGGAGCACGACTTCTTCTTCATTCACTACAAGCCCGCCGACGCCGCCGGAGAAGACGGTGACTTTGATGCCAAGGTGACCGCCCTGGAGGAGTTGGACCGCCATATCCCAAGGCTACTGGAGCTAGAGCCCGATGTCCTAATGGTGGTAGGAGACCACTCAACCCCTTCAATCATGGCCGCCCATAGCTGGCACCCAGTGCCCTTCCTGCTGCGGTCCCGGTGGACAGAGGGTGAGGGGTTGGAGACGTTTACCGAGAGGACCTGCGCTCAGGGCTCCCTTGGAACTATTGGGGCCGTTAATGTGATGCCCCTGGCCCTGGCCCATTCGGGCAAGCTGGCCAAGTTTGGGGCCTAGAGCGATGCCTGAGTACCTGGCCGTCGGCAACTGGAAGATGAACACTACCGTCTCCGAGGCGGTGATGCTGGCCTCCGCAATCAAGGAAAACCTGGGCAATTCTACACCTCAGGGTGTAGAGGCGGTCATTTGCCCCCCCTTCGTATCACTGGTGCCGGTACTCGATGTAATCAAAGACTCGTCTTTGAAGCTTGGCGCCCAGAACGCCTATTCCGAGGCCAAGGGAGCTTTTACCGGCGAGATTTCACCCAACATGCTGGCGGACATCTGCCAGTATGTCCTCATCGGCCATTCGGAGCGCAGGCATATCATGCGTGAGGGCTACCAGGTCATCGGCCAGAAGATGAAGGCCGTCGTCGCCGCGGGTCTGAGGCCTGTCCTCTGTGTAGGTGAGACCCTTAGTCAGCGCAAGCAAGGGGCCGCTGAGGCGGTGGTGCGGCGTCAGATAGAGACGGGCCTGGTCGATATCCATAGCGTAGAGGGACTGGTGATAGCCTACGAGCCGGTATGGGCCATCGGCACCGGGGTGCCGGCCACCCCCGTCACTGTGATTGACATAACCGGCGGCGCCATCCGCGCCGAGCTAGCCAAGCTCTACGGAGAGGACGCCGCCCTGGAGGTACCGGTCCTCTACGGCGGCAGCGTCACCCCTGAGAACGTATCGGGCTTTCTGCAGGAACCCAGCATCCAGGGGACCCTGGTGGGAGGCGCCAGCCTTAACGCCGACCAGTTTACGGAGATCGTGAGGCTTACGGCGGAGATTAAGAGCGGGGTCTAAAACCACACTTCATCCTATGGCTGACACCCCCCTCCTAGCCATCGTTGGACCCACCGCCGTGGGCAAGAGCCGCCTGGCTCTCCACCTGGCCCGGTCTCTGGGCGGCGAGATAGTCAACGCCGACAGCCGCCAGGTCTACCGTGGCATGGACATCGGCACCGCCAAGCCCTCGGCGGAGGAGCGCTCCCTGGTCCCCCACCACCTCCTGGACATCCGCAACCCCGACGAAGAGTTCAGCCTGGCCCTCTTTCTCCAACTGGCCAATACGGCGATAGTGGATATTCACAGCAGGGGTCGGTTGCCCATCATCGTCGGTGGCACGGGCCAGTACATCTGGGGCCTGCTGGAAGGCTGGCAGGTCCCCAAGGTGGCTCCCAACCCCGGCCTTCGAGCCGACCTGGAGCTTCAAGTCCAGCGTCGCGGCCCCTGGGCTCTGTACCAGTTGCTACAGGCGGTGGACCCCGAAGCAGCCAAAAAAACGGACGCTAAGAACCCACGACGCATCATCCGCGCCCTTGAGATTCACTTCGCCGGAGGCACAAAGCCGTCCAAACCAAGGGCCAAAACGCCCCGAACCGAGCCTTCCCTGGTAATCGGTCTTACCGTGGACCGACAGGAGCTGTACCGTAGGATTGACGACCGGGTGGACCAGATGATGGCCCAGGGCTTCCTTGAGGAGGTGAAAGGGTTGCTGGAAGGAGGCTACTCGCCGGAGTTGCCCTCCATGTCCGGGGTTGGTTACCAGGAAATAGCGGCCCATCTTGAAGGCGAGCTTCCTCTGGGAGAGGCGGTACAGCGCATCAAGTACCGCACCCATCGCATCGCCCGCCACCAGTACGCCTGGTTCCGCTTAAAGGACCCCCGTATCCAATGGATCGAAGCCGACGGCCGGGAGATGGAGGTTGGGTTGCAAATGGCGCGGGAGTTCCTGACTCGGTGTGATAAAATATCCTCAGTAGGGAGGCCTGCCGCCGATGAAGTTCACTAAAATGGAGGGCTGCGGCAACGACTACATCTACGTCGACGCCCGCACCACCGAGGCCGATTGGCCCGCCCTCTCTCGCGCTATGAGCGACCGTCACTTCGGAATAGGTGCTGACGGCCTGATACTCATCATGGAATCGGCTAAGGCCGACCTGAAGATGCGAATGTTCAACGCCGACGGCTCCGAAGGAGAGATGTGCGGCAACGGTATTCGGTGCTTCGCCAAGTACGTCATAGAGCGGGACATAGCCAAACCCACCGAGGATGGCCTGAAAGTCGAGACTTTGGCGGGAATTCGCACCGTCGTTCCCATCAGCCAAAACGGGTTGGTGACCAGAGC
>JAPULR010000188.1 GCA_027294635.1 Chloroflexota bacterium
CCTTGGGAGGCATTCTCTTGTGCCCTAGTGACTAGGCTTCGGGGCTGGTCTCGATGAAGATCTTGACGGCGTGCCACACAAACATCTCCGGGGTGAGGCTCAGCTCACCAGAGAGCTTCCTGACCTGGTGGGCCAGGGGGCCGGTGAGGGAGAAGGTCACGCTCTTTTCATCCTCGGCCCATAGGAGAAGGTTGCGCAGGGTCTCCGGACTCCACCGCGCCAACACCTCATCGCCGGCTGTCCCGTCTTTTGGGCGTCGGTGTATCGTTACCAGGCCATCGTTAGACTCGGCCCAGTAGAGGTGCTGGTCGGTGATCCCGATTTCGAATTGGCCCTTAGATGTCATTAGACTTTGCAGTTGCAGAAGCGCCTAGACTTTCGCCGCGGCGTGCTGCTCGTCAGCGTGGTAGGAGCTGCGCACCAGGGGCCCCGAGGCGACGTGCTTGAAACCCAGGGACTCCCCAATTATCCGCAGCTCCTCAAACTCGCTGGGCTTGTAGAACCTGGCAATTGGGATGTGCTTGAGGGAGGGCCGTAGATACTGGCCAATGGTCAGGAGGTCGCAATCCACGGAGCGGAGGTCTTTCATGGTGTCCACAACCTCGTCCCACTCCTCACCCATGCCCACGATAATCCCCGACTTGGTGGGTATTGAAGATTCTATCTCCTTTGCCCTGGCTAAGAGGTCCAGGGACCGCTGGTAGTCGCCTCGTGGACGCACCCGAGGGAAGATCCGTTTGGCAGACTCTATGTTGTGGTTGAGGACTTCGGGCCTGGCCTCCAGCACCCGCCGCAGTCCCAATTCCGAGCCATCAAAGTCGGGTATGAGCACCTCCACCTGGCAGCCCGGCACCTCCTCGCGGATGCGCTTAATGCACATGGCGAAGATGAAGGCCCCGCCGTCGGCCAGGTCGTCTCGGTTTACGGAGGTTATGACGCAATACTTTAGGCCCATTCGTTTGACAGCCCTGGCAAGGCGGTCTGGCTCCTTTATATCAACGCCCAGGGGGCGGCCGGTGGTCACGGCGCAGTAGTGGCAGCGGCGGGTACAGATGTCTCCTAGAATCATGAAGGTGGCAGTGCGCCGCTCCCAGCAATCGCCGATGTTGGGACAGTGGGCCTCCTCGCAGACGGTGTGGAGCTGAGAGCCTCGCATCAGCTGCTTCAGGTCACGGTAGTTGGTACCTACGGGCATGGGCACCTTCAACCAACCCGGGAGTCTGGGTCTAGCCTGTGTGGTCATAAAAGCCTTTAAAGCTCCACATGACGTGGTGGGATGCGGCACTTCTCCGAGGTGATTATGGAGTCGATGCAGAAGGCGGCAAGGTCCAGTCGATGGTTGTGATTAATCACTTTGTACTCAAACTCGTCTATGCGGTCCATCTCCCCCTTGGCCGCCTCTATACGGAGGCGGAAGGCATCCAGTGACTCGCTCTGACGAAAGCGTAGTCTTCGCTCTAGCTCATCTATTGACGGCGGAGCCAGGAAGATCATCAGGGCGTCGGGGACCAGGCCCTTAACGGTAGCGGCGCCCTGAACGTCCACTCTCATCAGCACGTCTTTGCCTCTGGAAATGGCGTCCTTCACCTGCTGCTTGGGTACTCCGTACCAGTTATCGTACACCTCGGCACACTCCAGGAACTGCTTCCCCTGCCGCATATGCTCAAATTCAGCCTTGTCCAGGAAAAGGTAGTCAATGCCGTTGCGCTCGTCGCGCCGTCGTGGGCGGGTTGTGGCGGTAACGACGAAGTGCCAGGCTCGGTCGAGGTTTCTCATGTACTGGAAGACGGCGTCTTTCCCTACCCCGGATGGTCCTGATACAACAACCACCAGTGGCTCTCCAAACCGATCAGGGGAAACAGGGTTTTGCCCCTCAAAAGCTCCCACTCTCAACCCTTGCTTAGATGATCCAGGTGCTCCCAAAATTGGGGATAGGAGACCGATGCCGCCTGGGCTCCCTCCACTGTAGTCTCACCCTCGGCTAATAGACCAGCAATGGCCAGGGCCATAGCCAGCCGATGGTCGCTATGACTCCGGACCTGGCCACCCTTCAGCTTGCCGGTGCCATGGATTACCATACCATCTGGACGCTCTTCAATGGAAGCTCCCAGTCGGGAAAGCTGCCGAACGGTGGTCCTAACTCGGTCCGATTCCTTGACTCGCAGCTCCTGGGCGTCCTTTATTGTCGTCGTGCCCCTGGCGAAGCAGGCCGCCACCGCCAGTACTGGCACCTCATCCAGGATGCGAGGGATGAGGTCACCGCCAAGCTCCACTCCCTCAAGAGAGCTGGATTCCACCACCAAGTCGGCGGTGGGCTCTCCGCCTTCCAAATGCAGCTTCTCAACGTTGATGCGTGCCCCCATGGACTTTAGGACATCTAAGATTCCCGTCCTTCCCGGGTTTACTCCTACATTCCGAAGCCGCAGGCGGGCGTTGGGATGGCATACCGCCGCCACCAGCCAGAAGGCGGCGGCGCTGATATCTCCGGGAATACTCACGTCTGCGGCTTTGAGAGGTCCCGGACGAATCGTTAATGTTAGCCCGTCTTCCTCAATGGTAGATCCCATGGCTCTGAGCATGCGCTCGGTGTGGTCTCGCGAGGGGGCGGGCTGGTGAATTATGGTCTCGCCGGTGGCCTGGAGGGCCGCCAGAATGATGCAAGACTTGACCTGGGCGCTGGCCACAGAAAGGGTGTGCTCCGCACCCTTGAGGTGACCACCCCTTATTACTAGTGGGGCCAAGGTGTCGTTATTGCGGCCCATTACACGGGCGCCCATGGCCTGTAGCGGTTGGACTACACGGCCCATGGGCCTGGAGCGAAGGGACGCGTCGCCCGTTAGGACCGAGAGGAAGGGCTGCGTAGACAGCAGTCCTGCCAGGAGCCGCATAGTGGTGCCGCTGTTGGCGGCATCCAGAATGGAGCCGCTCTCCTGTAGGCACCAGTTTCTACCATGAACCCTGAGTTGGTCAGAGCCTTCAGCGGGCTTGATATCCACGCCGAGGCTGCTGAGGCACCTGCGCGTTGCTACCACGTCGGTGCTGGAGGAGAGGCCGGAGATGGTGGCCGTTCCGCTGGCTACAGCGTTCAGAATGAGGGCGCGGTGGGATATGGACTTATCGCCGGGCAGAGATAGGGTGCCTTCTATCCGTTGTGGCCGCTTGACACTCTGCCTCACCACATTAAGGTCTAACGCCGCCCCTTTTTGCCGTCTTTGCCACCCTCTTTGTCATCACCAAATAACCCCTCAGCAGCACGGGTTCCAAACATTAACTCGGCAGTAGTGTGAGAAAAGGACGGAGTTCTGGGACGCTCGTAGTCGGCCCTGGCCCACGGAGTGGTCACCCCGCCCAGCCACTTCTCCCTTTCCACAAAGGCCGTTTCGAAGAGATCATGAAGCTCCTGGCCGGAGTTCTCCTTGTTAATTATGCCTTTGATCCGCTCCAGCTCAACTATAAGCTCATCTATCCAGTAAACAATACCCTCTTTGTTGGTGGCACACACATCTCGGTGCATGGTGGAATCACCCGAGGCCAGGCGGGACACATCTCTAAATCCGGAGGATGCCAGGTGGCTGATATCCCCCCACTGGGGGCTCTTGGAGGTGGAGCCGATGAGGGCGGCCGATAAGACAAAGGGCAGGTGGCTGACCGCCGCCACGAAACTGTCGTGCTCGTCGGCGTCGATGAAAAAAGGCTTGGCCCCGATGGCCGACGCAAGGTCCATAATTGTTTGAACACCTTGGTTGCTGGCTCCGGGTCGGGGCACAATACAGTAGGGCCTCTCTTTGAATATCTCCGCATCAGCGTGGTCCGGACCGGGGGTCTCGCTTCCAGCCAGGGGATGACCGCCGACAAAGTCCACGTTTTGGGGCAGGTACTCCTTAGACCACTCTAAGATGTTCCTCTTGGTGCCGCCCGTATCGGTAACTATGGCGCCTTCGGACAGTCGGGGCCCAATGATCTCCATCACATCTTTGATAGCCATTACCGGCGTAGCGATAAATACTATGCTTGAATCGTGGACTGCTTCAATGAGGTTTCCTTCCACCTTATCCAAAGCGCCCATCTTTTTCGCTTTGCTGGCGCGGAATCTCTCCAGATCGACCCCAACGATCTGGGTATTCTTAAGCCTCAGCTTCTTTAGAGCGAGACCCAGAGACGTGCCGATTAAGCCGGTCCCGATAATGGTAATTTTATCCATTTAACATCTCCTTTGGCCCTTTTCATACCGCAAGGTTGGGTCTAACGATGCCAAGTTGCCGCGCGAGGCGCAGTTACACCAGTGTCCATCGAACCTTTGGCGGCTAGAGACTAAAGTTCCTCTTCATCATCATCTTCTTCGTCTGAAGATGCGGCTGAGGCGCCCGCCATGTGAGGCAGTACCGGACTTATTCTGTCCGGCCTGGGCTTACGCTGCCTGGGGAGACTCAGCAGGTTCTCTTTAATGGTTCCCAAAACCTTCTCCGAAGATCGTCCCGCATCTACGACTAGAGCATCGACGCCCATATCTCGAAGTCCTTCCATCTCCTTAGCCGAGATGGTAGCAGGCACTCCTAAGATGAGGTATTTATCGAACATTGTTCGTATAGAGCCTATATTTATAAGATGTTGCAGGGTGAGGGGAGATTCAGTGGAGGCTATGGACATGAACACAGCGTCCACTGGCAGGTCTTCTATGGCCCGTAGAAACCTGTCATCAACATCGGAGGGGAGTGATAGTAGATAGGCGGCCCTCTCATCCTTCACTGCTTCAACTGTGACCCTTTCCGGACTAACCACAAAGAAGTCGCAGCCTATTTCAACCAGGCCCTTGGCTTTATCGCCGTCCATCTCCTCGACCTTGACGCCCCAGGGTACCGTATCCAAGGCTCCGGCAATATCCGGCAGCTTGCCATCCAGACCCGCTCCATCCAAAAGGGCGCCGTCGGCTTCCAGCCGGACCAGACGATTGGCGCCCTGGTTGTAGTTTTGAGCTAGAAGACCAATCAACGCCATTGCTGGAGTTTTCTCAGTACGGGTAGCGGCGCCGAAACCCATGGGAGCCGGTGAGCCTCGATTTATTTTCTCAAGTCTGGATAAGAGCTTGCTCATCTATATTTCCCCGAACTGAGGAGTGAGAACTTGCCGCATCGATGATCGTTTGTATGTTTGTACCAAATCTTAGCCTGCATAATGGTTTTTGTTGGCGAAGCGGCTTAGATTGCCACCTGGCCCAGAGATATTGTGCCGTTGAGGGCCGCGTCGTGTCAATTGGTGCACGATGCTAGATGTGTCGGTAAGTTTGACGCTAAGACGGGGGCTCTAGCAAGCTATTTCCGATTAGCGAGAGAAGTACCGCTTCATGGGTTCAAAGTAGTGTTCAGCCCAGCCCTGCTGGTATGAGGCGCCCTGTCCCTCTGGAATCATGCTGTGGCGGAGGGTTACCTTGGTTCCGCCATCCACCTCTTCAAGGACCACCTCTAGTCTAGAGTCGGCGCTACCGTCGGGGAATTCGGAAGTCCTCCAAGCTTGTACAATACGATGATTGGCCTCCAACTCTAGGTTTGTGCCTAAAATGTAGCCATCCCAGGCGGTAAAGGTGGCTCCCTTTGCAGGGCTAGCCTCAGCTCTTCCCCCGGTCATGTTTGTGTGGGCATCGCTATCCAGCCATGCGCTGTAGACCTCTTTGGGGCTCGCCGGAACTATGGCGAAAATTTCAAAGGAGTCTAGCATGTCAATCCTTAGAGCTATAGGTTGAACTGGGGGTCTACCCAGTCTTGCTCTTTCCGGTAAACCTGAATTCGCCACCGCTGATCCTCGGCAATCAGAATCAGCCCGTCATCACCGATCTCAACCGCTATGGGCATATTAAAGCGCCACTCCGGCTCCAGGCTCCTGGCTCGCATTCTAGCCTTTTTGTAGTCGGGGTTGGAATCTATGAATTCCTGGGCCCACTTGGAAGGTTTTTCCGCATCACCGATGAAGGTAGTCAGATGCGCCCCGTCACGGTCGTAGACCTCTACTTTTCGGTTCCACCAGTTGGTCACATAGACATCACCGTCCGCGTCTACGGCAACGTCGCTGGGTAGACGGAGCTGTCCGGGGCCGGTCCCTGAAGCTCCAAAGGTGGTCAGGTACGTGCCATCGGGAGAGAACTTTTGAACGCGGTCGTTGTACCAGTCGGCAACGTAGACGTCATCGCGGCTGTCGATAGCGATGCCCCAGGGCCTCGTCAGCTCTCCCTCGCCGCCTCCCTCCTTTCCAAATGTAGAGAGGGACCTCCCGTCTTTGGTGAACTTCTGTACCCGATGGTTCAAATTCTCCGTTACGAAAAGGTTGTCCTCTTGGTCAAAGGCTAGTCCTGCCGGACCGTTGAGTTGCCCGTGCGCTGAACCCGGAGCACCCCATTTATCAAGGAAATTTCCCTCCCTATCGTAAATGGTGATGCGATTGAGCCACTCGTCGGCTACGTAGACAAGACCCTGGCTATCTATGGCGATGGCGGTGGCCCAGACGAACTGGCCATCTTCTTCGCCGGGCCCGCCAAACTCTTTTATGAACTCTTCGTCCATGGTTAGTATGGTAATGCGCTGACAGGGCTCCGCCTCGGAGCCACGGCTAACCACGTAGAGGGTATTATCCTTGCCTAAGGCCAGATCCACGGGATTTCTAAACCCAGGTCCGCCTGGGGAGCCTTTGCCAATGGTGTGGCTGTAGTTAAAGGTCCGCCCCTGAACCATAACTGTCTGCATTACTTTACCTTTCTTGTCCGGAAGTGGGTGGCTCTAAACGAGGATCTGATATATCGGTGCGCTTAGCCAAACTGGTACTCTCTGGTAGAGGCGATGAGCTGCATTGTCTCCGTGACCCTGGCGGCAAAGGCCCCTCGCTGCCCTTCGGTGTTGCCGCGACTTATTGGACCACCCTTTAGTACGTGATCCACAAGCTCTTGCCGGGTCGGGTCTTCCATTTCAATGGGGCCCATCAGCTCCAGGCATCCTTCCACCAGTTCCTCAGCGGACATGGTTTCCTTGGCTGCCAGCGTATCGATAATGGCTTTTACCCCTGGCAGGCTGGTATCCACTATCCGATCCGCAACAAAGTTGATCCTTCGCAGCAAGGCGCCGCTGTCAATCCACTCTCCTCCTGTGTGCCACCCCTCGACGCTGGGCGGGTCCAGAAGAGACTGCCCCTGGTAGGCGCATTCTATGCCAAGCTCGGTAATTCCGGGCTTTGGGGTCTGGTAATCCCCCACCAGTCTTATGGTGCTAGAAATAAGTTCCGCCGGGCTTTTTACCTTACCGAACCAGACATCCTCATCCTTGAAGAAATCGGAGTTGAACAGTACTCGAAGTGTTGAGCGGATGTCGTATCCCGAGCTGATAAAGGCGTCGCCAATGAGATCGATGGCCACGGGGTCCCGTGGCGCCACGTCCTGCCAGCTTGGCACCTGCACTTCATCGGCCACAAAGAAGTTGTAGAGGTGGCGGGCTATGAACCGTGCCGTGGCCGGTTGGCGCATTATGATGTCGATAATATCCTCACCGTTGAACCGTCCTTTATGTCCCAGGAAGGTCTTCTCGTCGTCGTCGTGGTCATCGGGCCGGTATTCAAACTCCCAGGGGAAACGGCCGTAGGGCATTCTGGGAAGCTTCGGAGCGATGGTCCATCCGGTGAAGGCCCGAGCGCATTCCTTTACGTCCTGTTCCGTATAGTTTCCCTGGCCCATGGAGAAAAGCTCCAGAAGCTCCCGACCCCAGTTCTCATTGGGGGCCTCCTTGTGGTTCTCGTTGTTGTCCAACCAAAAAATCATTGCCGGGTCTTTGGATAGCTCCGTCAGGAGTCGTTGGTAGCTTCCCAGCCCATGACAACGGAACATATCTATCTGGGCCAACATCTGATTGCCGTTGTCTACCTTGGAGTAGCCTGTGGCGAAAACCTGATGCCAAAAGAGGACCATCTTCTCCTCTAACGGGCGAGGCGTGTTGATCATCCGATACATCCAACTGGCCTGCATGTTTATGGGATTCCCGGGATTTTTGAATCCGTGGAAGTGGCGGAACAGAATTCCTTCATGAAAGGAGGGTATGCCGTGAGAAGCTGGGTCAAGCAACTCCTCCACCGTAGCTTCGTAACCTTTGGCCACCCGGGACTCCAACTCCTCCCGCAGTGCACCAAAGCCCGCTCGCCGCATCAGATGAGCCATCAACCCAACATCTTTGTCCACCATTAACGCTCCTTCGCTTTTAGGCGTTGCCTCGGAGATTCGTCCTCCAAGTTGAGGGGCTATAACAAATAGCCGCTTTGATGCTCTTATTTTATGTCCTATTTTCCTTCGTGGCTACTTGACCCCTTATAAGGTCCCTAACGGCGTATGAATAGGCGGGAGTCGATAAGACGAAGCATTAGTTTAGCTCCCTTGCTTAACAGGCCCGTCGCCTGTGCGGGTATCTTCATCTCAGCAAACAAATCCTGCAACTCGCTGCGCAGACCCTCTCCCAGGGATTCCTGCCTGTCAAGTAGCGATGCCGGATGACAGACTGAAGCCGTGTGGATGTAACAGTCATGGAGGCTGCCCGAACCGAATCTCAACCTTTCTGTTTTGGGTCGGTAGCGGGCATTAAATCGCAACCTGCGGTAGTTTCTCTAAGGCGGTTTGGACCTGACTCTCCTGGAAGGGGTGCTCCTCAACGGTGCCTTCCAGGAACCGCTTGAAAAGGTCGATCTCCAGATTGCTGTGAGCGTTTATCAAAAAGAGGATATTCTTCCGCTCTTTCCTCGCTTTGCAAGCTAGAGCCTCATCTATAGCTGCCTTCACGGCGTAGGCAGACTCAGGCGAGGGCACAAAACCTTCGGTTTGGGCGAAGGTGATGGCCGCCTCCAGGGCCTGATGCTCGGAGTAGCTCTTGGCCTCAATGCGCTTCTCACGGTACATGGCGCTGACCAGTGGAGAGATGCCGTGGTATCGCATGCCTCCCGCTTTAATCCCTGGGGGCACAAAGCTGTGGCCCAGGGTGTACATCTTGAAGAGGGGAGAGAAGCCTTCCGCGTCACCGTAGTCGTAGGCGTAACGCCCCTTGGTCAGGCTGGGTACGGCGGCCGTTTCCACAGCAATCATCCGCATACCTCGTTTACGCTCCCGATAGAAGGGGAAAACCAGCCCTCCGAAGGCCGTGCCTCCGCCCACGGCGGCAATGATTATGTCCGGTTTTGCGCGGGCCTTCCGCATCTGAAGCCGCGCCTCAAGGCCTATGATGGTCTGGTGCAGGACAACGTGGTTCATTATGGTGCCCCAGGAGAACTTGGCATCATCGTTGGAGGCGGCCTCTTCATATGCCTCGCTCAGAGCCAGGCTCAGGCTTCCTGGCGTCTGGGGGTCTTGGGAGAGGGCCTTCTTCCCGGTGCGAGTGCTGTCGCTGGGGCTGGAGACCACCTCGGCGCCCAGGACCTCCATGAGGAAGCGGCCTAATACCTTCTCCTGATAGCTTGAGCTGACCATGTAT
>JAPULR010000189.1 GCA_027294635.1 Chloroflexota bacterium
GTGAAATGGCTGGAGCTTAGCGTCCAAGTCCCCTCGGAGTTCGTAGAGCCCGTATCTTACCTGTTTGGACGCTACGGGCGAGGCTTTTCCATCGAGGATGTTGGTGGTAAGGAGGTGCTTCTAAGGACGTACCTGACCTCAACCTCCAAGCAAAGACGGGCCAGAATCGAGGTGGGGGTCAAGCTTATTGGCATCCTCAAGCCTATCCAAGGCCTCTCAGTTAGGGAGATTGATGGAATAGACTGGCAAGAGGCCTGGAAAGAGCATTTCACCCTACTGAGGGCGGGCCGGAGTCTTGTGATTAAACCACCGTGGACTCCCTACGTTGCCCGGGATGGCGATTTGGTCATAGAGCTTGACCCGGGGCTGGCCTTTGGCACCGGCCACCACCCCACCACTCTAATGTGCCTGGAGGAGCTGGAGGTATTAGCACGGCCGGGGATGAGGGTACTGGACCTGGGCGCAGGCTCCGGGATACTAAGCATCGCCGCGGTTAGATTGGGCGTGGGGACCGTGATGGCTTTGGATGTGGACCCCACTGCGGTTAAGGTGGCCCGCCGTGCCCTAAAGTCCAACGGTGTCAAGGACATGGTTAAGCTTGCCTGTGGCACCCTTCCCCAAAAGCTGGCGCCGGAGGGCACCTTTGACCTCGCCGTGGCCAATATTAGCTCCAAGGTGGTGCAGGACCGTGCTCAAGACCTGCACCACTGTCTAAAAACGGGTGGCAAGCTGGTAGCGTCAGGCTTTCTGGACCGGCAGGAACAAGGCGTAAAGGACCGGTTGGAGGAGGTGGGGTTTGTATTTCAGCGCCGCCGCACTATTGACGACTGGGTGACTCTCGTCTACTCCAAGGGTGAGTGATGCGTAGGTTTTTCGTGCCCCCCGAATGGATAGAAGAGGGCCAAGCGTCGATACGAGGGGAGATGGCCCATCGCATTACTCAGGTGCTGCGCATGTCCCAGGGTGACCGAGTAGTGCTGCTCGACGGTACCGGCTCCGAGTACATGGTACGCCTGGATGAGTTCGGAAAACATGCCGTCGCTGGCACTGTGCTCGCGGTATCTCAGGGTTCCACTGAGCCCTCGATACGTATCACACTTTGCCAGGGAATCCTGAAAGCCGACAAGCTGGAGTGGGTGTTGCAGAAGGGAACGGAGCTGGGCGTATCCGCGTTTATCCCCTTAATCTGCCAGCGCTCCATTCCCAGGTTCAAGTCCACCAAAGGCTCCCAAAGAATGTTACGGTGGGGCAGAATCATTACCGAGGCGGCGGAGCAGTGCGGGCGGAGCCGAGTGCCGGACCTCTCGCCGCCCTTGGAGTTCCGCTCTGCCTGCCGGAGTGTAGACGGCGCCAGCTTGGCCCTTATACCGTGGGAGGGGGCCCGAGATGCCAGCCTCAAGGAGGCATTGAAAGGCCACAATACATCGCAGGTATACCTGTTCATCGGTCCTGAGGGAGGCTTCCAGGAAGAAGAAGTGGAGTACGCTCAGGGCCTGGGCATTATTCCGGTGAGCCTGGGAAAGCGTATTCTACGGGCGGAAACGGCGGGCCTGGTGGCCGCTACCGCCGTTCTCTATGAGGCGGGGGACCTGGAGGGCTAAAGGTCAAGTTTGATCATTCGGACCTGGGTGGACGGCCCATTAGCTCGGTTATCGCCTGCTTCAGGTCCAGGCCCTCAAACAGGACCCCGTAGGTGGCCTGGGTTATGGGAAGCTCCACTCCCAGGGCCTCAGCCAGCTTCAGCGCAGCAGGGGTAGTGTAGACCCCTTCCGCCACGTTTTTCATAGATGATAGTATCTCTTCCAGAGGCCTACCCTTGGCCAGTTCTTCGCCTACAAAGCGGTTTCGGCTGAGGCGGCTGGAACAGGTGGCCACCATGTCTCCCAGCCCCGCCAGGCCGGCAAAGGTCAGGGGATTTGCGCCGGCGTCTACCCCCAGGCGCGTTATCTCCGCCAGACCGCGGGTAATAAAGGCGGCCTTGGCGTTGTCGCCGTAGCCCAGGCCGTCGGATATGCCGCTGCCGAGGGCGATGATGTTCTTCAGGGCTCCCCCCAGCTCTACGCCTATCACGTCGTCGTTGGTGTAAACACGGAAACTGGGAGACATCAGGATGCTCTGGGCCAGCTTTGAGGCCTCTTTATCCTCGCTGGCGATAACGGTGGAGGCGGGCTTCTGAGCTATTATCTCCATGGCCATGTTTGGGCCCGATAGAACGCAATACCGCCGGGCGATGTCCCCGGGCAGCTCGTCCGATAGGACCTGACTCATGCGTTTGCCGGAGTCCATCTCTAGGCCTTTGGTGGCGCTTAGAACTATAGACCCGTCTTCAATGCTGTCCTTTATCCACAGGAGGTTTTGCCTAAAGCGCTGGGATGGGACTGCCATAATGACTACTTTTGAGCCCTTGAGGGCTTCCGCTGGGTCGTGGGTTACTGTCAGCTTCTCGGGGAAGGGAACGCCGGGCAGAAAGCGATTGTTTTCCCTGGCGGTGGCGATGTCTTGAGCCTCCTGTGCTGTTCGCGCTAGCAGGACGGACGAAACGTTGTTTCGGCCAAGGTGGATGCCTAGAGTGGTGCCCCAGGTGGTAGTGCCTACGATGGTAGCCTGCGCCAAGGGGTTTTAACCCTGCTCTACGAGCTTGTCGGCGGGCTTGCCCAGTCGCCGCTCGGTGCCCCTAAGAAGGCGATAGATGTTGTCCCGGTGCTGCCAGAATATCATCAGCCCACCTGCGCCGACATATATCAGATATAGAGGGGAGAAATCCGTGATTGTGACTTGAATAGACGTGACCACCAGCACCGTTACCACGGCTACAAGAGAGGCCAAAGACACGTACTTGGTGGAAAAGGCGGTTAGGGCAAAGAGCCCTATGCCTAAGGCAATGGCTGCCGGGGAAATAATCGCCATGGCCCCGGTGCCAGGGGCTATTCCGCGGCCTCCTTTGAAACCCAGAAACAGGGACCAGTTATGGCCCACCAGGACCAGCAGTCCCGCCACCACCTCGGCAGTTGTGGTGTCAACAATAGCCCTGGCCAAGAGGATCGCCAGCACCCCCTTGCTCAGGTCCAGGGTCAAGACGAGCCCGGCTACGCGTGGTCCAGCGGTCCTCAGGACGTTGGAAGTGCCTATTCGACCGCTGCCGTATTCCCTTATGTCAACTCCCTGGGAGAGCCTGATTATCATAAATCCCCAGGGTACGGAGCCCAGGATGTAGACCAGGGGCACCATGAGCAGGTACTGAGGAAGAGGTTCGGACGTGTCAAAGGCCAGGGCCACCCCCAGCAGGTATCCCGCCAGCAACGGTGGGAATATTAGCAGCAGAATAGCGGATCGCACGGCTACTTGCTCCTCTTGAAGACCAACCGCAGGTGGGCGTAGCGGAAGTTAAAGGCCTCCCTTATGCGGTTCTCCAGATAGCGTCGGTAGGAAAAGTGGACTTTGGGGTCGTTTACGCTAAAGAGAAAGGTGGGAGGGTTGACGTCAACCTGCCTGACACCCCGAATGGCCACCTGTTTCCTCCCCGTGGAAGCCGGCGGCTGGGTAGTTAGAGCGTCCATGAGCACCCGCCGAAGGTGGTCGGGGGGAACTACGCGCTGCCTCTCCTGATACATGTCCAGGGCCAGGATCAAGAGGTCTCGAACGCCCTCTTTCGTAAGGGCTGACGTGAAAACTATGGGCACGTAGGGCATGAAGTGGAACCGCCGACGCACGGCCGAAATGGCCTGCTCCTTCTCCGCGCCGTCCTCGCTGGGAACCAGGTCCCACTTATTGATTACGGCTACCAGCCCTTTGAAGGCGTCCGCAGCGAAGCCGAAAACATGAGCGTCTTGGGCTGTGGCAATCTCGGTGGCGTCCATCACCATGAAGGCGATGTCGCATCGCTCAATGGCGCGAAAGGCCCGTAGAACGCTGTACCTCTCTATGCCCTGATGCACCTGGCCTCGCCGCCGAATTCCCGCCGTGTCGACAAGGACCATGGGGTTGCCGTCAAAGTCGAAGCGAGTGTCCAGGCTGTCCCTGGTAGTGCCGGCAATCTCGCTGACGATGGCCCGCTCCTCACCCAGAATAGCGTTGAGAAGCATGGATTTTCCCACATTGGTCCTGCCTAGGATAGCGATTCTAGGAACTCCTGTTTCCTCTTCCTCGACCTCCGTGGGGGGGAGGAGCGATATGGTCCGCTCCATCAGATCGTAGATGCCTAGATTATGGTAGGCGCTTATGTAAAGCGGCTCATCCAGGCCCAGGCGGTAGAACTCGGCGGCGGAGAGCTCTCGTTTGGGGTTGTCTAACTTGTTCACCACCGTTATGGAGGGCTTCTCCTGGCGGCGGATCCAGAGCGCTATCTCCTCGTCTATGGGGTTGAGGCCCTCAACGCCGTCCACCAGAAAGATCAGCAGGTCCGCAGCGTCTATAGCCATCTCAACCTGGGCTCTGACCTTTCCCTTTAGCGGGTCATCCGTCGGCGGCTCAAGTCCTCCGGTATCCACCAGGGTGAAGGCGTGGCCGTCCCACTCCACATCGGCCAAAATGCGGTCGCGGGTGGTGCCTGGGATGTCGGTAACTACCGCTTCCCTTCGGCCCACCAACCGATTGAACAGGGTGGACTTGCCCACGTTGGGCCTACCGATGATTGCTACCAGTGGTTTGGCCATAGCTTTTTGGGGTGAGATTACGGTTTGCGGTCTCGGTTGGATCAAAGATTGACTGTAAGTCAGGATATATTCTGCTACTTTGGTTTTAACAGATACTCTAACACGGCTTTCTGTGCATGGAGGCGGTTTTCCGCCTGGTCGAAGGCGACGGACTGGGGGTGGTCCAGCATCCCTGGGGCCACTTCCTCGCCGTAGTGGGCCGGCATGTCGTGCATAAAGATGGCGTCGGCCTTGGCAAGAGACATGAGCTCCGGGTCAACGGTGTAGCCCTGAAAGGCCTTCAGTCGAGCGCTGCGGTCAGTCTCGTCGCCCATACTCACCCAAACGTCTGTATAGACCGCGTCAGCGCCTGATACAGCCTCACGAACGTCGTCGGTGGTCCTTACTACTCCTTCCCACTCCGCAGCCCGCTGCCGCGCCTGCTCCAACGTCGCCGAGTCCAGCTCGTAGCCTTTGGGGGAGGCGATGGTAAAGTTGCCGCCCACGGAGGATACGCCTAAAGCCAGGCTTCGCGCCACGTTGTTGCCGTCGCCCAGGAAGGCTATGGTTAGGCCCTTCAAGGTGCCTTTGGCCTCCCGTATGGTCTGAAGATCGGCCAGGGCCTGACAGGGGTGTTCCCAGTCGGACAGGGCATTTATCACGGGAACCGAGGCGTATTGCGCCAGCTCCTCTAAGGAGGCGTGGTCGTTAACCCTGGCGACGATGCAGTCTACGTAGCGAGATAGAACCTTGGCCACGTCGGCAACAGGCTCACGCACTCCGAAACCCACCTCCTGGCCGCCCATGTACAGGCAGTAGCCGCCCAACTGGTGGATGCCCACGTCAAAGCTGGCCCGAGTACGAAGGGAGGGTTTCTCGAAGAGGAGCACCACCGAGCGCCCAGCCAGGGCTTTGGATGCGATCCCGGCTTTCAGCTCAATGGCCCTCTCCACCAGGCTCTCGATCTCCTTCGGGGTCAGGTCGGCAATGGAAAGCAGGTTTTTGACTTTCACTGTACCTCTCCGGCCAAAATCATATCCCACAAAGGTGCGTACCTTCAAGCTGAAGGTTCAATGCTCTCCTTGACCCGTTACCGTCGTGCGAATAGAATTGTGCGTCGAAGCCCGTGATAATGGAGAATCCCGTCAAAGATAAACAAGAACGTGGCCGTTCTGGCTGGTTACAGAGACGGTTTGCGAAGTGGGCTCTGGTGGTGTATAGGCTGGGTTTGGGACCTCTCATTGCTGGACGGGTCTTGATATTGACGACCCGCGGT
>JAPULR010000019.1 GCA_027294635.1 Chloroflexota bacterium
GCCGGAGGTCTTGGGCCGGCCCGTGTGCTAGAGTTCCCGTCCCGGTTTGTACAGATGTTAGCTTGCCAAAGCCAAATCTTAACCGTAACCGTACTAGAGAGTATAAAAGTTCAATATCTTCATGCCGTATAATGCTGGGGAGTCATGTTTCTGCTGATCCTGGAGGCTTATCCAAGGATCGTAATCGGGCGGAGGAGGCTAATGCCATCAGATAGTATGTAAGCGGGCGCTGCCCCTGTCGTCTTGGAGCTAGGATTAGGTGAACCTTGTTATTTCCGCGGTCTATACTCCTCTGGTAGCGACCTCGGAACGTGCCTAAATAGCAAAACCTTTTTGATTTTCCACCCGTTTTAACGTACTATGAATATGGTGGATACGCCCCGTGGCGGCTCCTTAACCGTTCCAACGGATAGATTGAGGTAAAAATGGGTAGTAGTAGGTGGATGAGAAGGGGCTTCATTTATCTCCTGATCATAGCCGCCGTTGTAATTGTCTTCTTTACCTTTTCTAATGGATTTGGTGGAGCAAAGGACATCCCCTTTACCGGATCCGGGAACTCCGTCGTCACCATGGCCAAAGAAGGCCAAATCCGTTCCATTGAGGTGAAGGGCGAGTCCCTAAAGGTTGAGACCACTAATGGTACGGAGCTAAAGAGCCGTATAGGTAAGGGCACCGACATAACGGAGGTCTTTCGTCAAGAGGGCATCCGGGACGTCGATATAACCTTTAAGGGCTCTGGAGGTTTGAGCCTCGGCCTTCTTCTTAACTTCCTCCCCCTGATCTTCTTTGGCGCCTTGATCATCTTTATGATGCGACAGGCCCAGGGGAGCAGTAATCAGACCCTGAGCTTTGGCCGCAGCAAAGCTAAGATGATACTTACCAATAGGCCTCCCGTCAGCTTTGCCGACGTGGCTGGTGCCGATGAAGCCAAGGCGGAGCTTCAGGAGGTGGTGGAGTTTTTGCAGAATCCGGAGCGTTTCCTTGCCCTGGGCGCTCGTATTCCCAGGGGAGTGCTTCTTGTGGGTCCGCCCGGCACCGGCAAGACCCTCTTGGCTCGAGCCGTTGCCGGCGAGGCGGCCGTTCCCTTCTTCCCCATTAGCGGCAGTGAGTTTGTAGAGATGTTCGTGGGTGTTGGCGCGGCCCGCGTTAGGGACCTCTTCGACCAGGCTAGGCGCAATGCCCCATGTATCGTATTTGTGGACGAGATAGATGCGGTGGGTCGCCACCGCGGCGCTGGACTGGGCGGCGGCCACGACGAACGGGAGCAGACCCTCAACCAGATCCTGGTGGAAATGGACGGTTTTGAGACCAGTACCAACATCATCATCCTCGCCGCCACCAACAGGCCCGACATCCTGGACCCGGCCCTGCTGCGACCCGGCCGGTTCGACCGGCGTGTTGTCCTGGACCTACCCGAAGTCAGAGGTCGAGAAGCCATACTAAAGGTCCATACCCAGGGCAAGCCCCTGGCCCCCAACCTTAAACTGGATGTTATCGCCAAGCTGACCCCTGGCTTCAGCGGCGCCGACCTGGCCAACCTGGTTAATGAGGGCGCACTGCTGGCGGCGCGGCGCAACAAGAAGCTTATAGGGCCCTCGGAGCTTGATGAGGCCATCGATAGAGTCATTGCTGGTCCCGAACGCAAGAGCCGCGTAATCAGCGACAGGGAAAAGGCTATAACGGCCTACCACGAGGCCGGCCACGCCCTGGTGGCATGGACTCTGCCCAATGCCGACAAGGTCCACAAGATCTCCATCGTGGCCCGGGGGGACATGGGAGGCTACACCCGGCTTCTGCCCCCAGAAGACCGCCATCTCTGGACCAAAGCCCAGTTTGAAGATATGCTGGCTACTGCCCTGGGAGGCAGAGTGTCGGAGGAGTTGGTCTTTAACGAGATTACCACGGGGGCCAGCAATGACCTGGAGACGGCCACTCGCATTGCTCTGAAGATGGTCAAGCAGTACGGTATGAGCACCAGCCTGGGGCCCCGGACTCTAGGCCGCCGTCAGGAGCTGATCTTTCTGGGCAGGGAGATCCATGAGGAGCGGGATTACAGCGACAAGGTGGCGGAGGAGATAGACCAGGAGGTGCA
This sequence comes from Chloroflexota bacterium, assembly GCA_027294635.1. Taxonomy (GTDB): domain Bacteria; phylum Chloroflexota; class Dehalococcoidia; order Lucifugimonadales; genus JAPULR01. Next base: position 2,093 of record JAPULR010000019.1, read on the forward strand.
AAGCCTCATCGGCGGCGCCCATGACAAGGCCAACAGCATACTGGAGAAGAACAGGGAGAGGCTTTCGGAGATTGCCGAGTACCTGATAAAGAATGAGTCGGTGGAGGGTGAGGAATTGGAGGCTCTCTTTGATGGTAGGAAGCTCCCGGAGCCCGCGGCCCCAGAGCCGGCCGTCCAGGAGGCCCCGGCCCAGCCTACGCCGGCCATTGAGCCATCGCCGTCACCGCATCTGGCCAGCCAGCAGGATGACCGACCCATCTCGGACAGTGGGGCGGTCTCGGGTACCTAGCTAGCCTTGGCCTTCCTCTTCCAAGGGTAACTGCCGGTAGTAAATACCCCATCGTTGCATCATCGCCGCTACCCTTTCGTCCTTCTGGGCCGTAAGCTCTCCCAAAAATCCAGCTAGGGCGTGCCCCGGCATCATCTCATCAGAGCACACCCAGCTCTTCTCCGCCGGCACCACGTAAACCAGGCCATTTTGGTGTTTGCATCCCATCTGGATCCTTGTCATACTTTTTCCTGATACTATTTTAAGTCCGTGGTTGGCCTCGGCTGCCATTTTTACATGACCTCCATTTGTTGCTTGGTGAGACGCTGGGCCTCCGGTGTTAGCGTGGCGGTAAGGGGCATTGTACTAGGCTAACCCTTAATCACGCCCATTGGCCGAACTCGCGCAACCTTTTTAACCAAGTTCGCTCCATGACAAACCTCCACCACCTGGCTCACATCTTTGTAGGCCGATGGCGCTTCCTCCGCCACCGAGGCCCAGCCCCCGTGGGCCTTTACTACGATGCCCTGTTCTCTCAGCTCTCCTTGGATGTCTCTACCCTTTAGCGCCCTTTTTGCCGCTCCACGGCTCTGGAGCCGTCCCGCGCCGTGGCAGCTAGAGCCAAAGGATCCTTCCATGGCTCCCTCTGAGCCCACGGCCAAAAAGGAGTACCGTCCCATGTCACCGGGGATGAGGACCGGCTGGCCTACCTCCCGGTACTTCTCGGGAAGGTCAGGTGAATGTGCTGGAAAGGCCCGGGTGGCGCCTTTTCGGTGGACGCAGAGACGGGTTGCCTTTCCTTCTACCTGGTGGGTCTCGATCTTGGCGATGTTATGGGCCACGTCGTAGACCTGCCTCATTCCCAGATCCTTGGGGTCCCGCTGGAAGACTTGCTGGAAAGATTCCCGGGTCCAGTGGGCGATGCACTGCCGGTTGGCCCAGGCGAAGTTGGCGGCGCACCGCATAGCCGCCAAGTATTCCTGACCCTCGGGGGACTCGATGGGAGCCGCGGCCAATTGACGGTCGGGAAGCTCAATGCCGTACCGCTGTCCTGCCGATTCGACAACCTTGATATAGTCGGAGCACACCTGATGTCCCAGACCCCTGGAGCCGCAGTGGATCATAATGGTGATCTGCCCTGGGGCGGTGATGCCAAAGCTTTGGGCCACTTGGGGCTCATAGATCTCGTCCACAACCTGGACTTCGAGGAAGTGATTGCCGGAGCCCAGGGTCCCTATCTGGGGAGCACCCCGCTGTCTGGCTCGACTGCTAACGGCTGAGGGCTTGGCGTCCGTAATGCAGCCACTCTCCTCGGTTACAGGTAGGTCTTCTGGGTCTCCGAGGCCCTGTTCCACGGCCCAAGCGGCGCCCCTTGTCAGCACCTGGTCCATTTCCTGCTGAGGGTTGATTCGTATCTTTCCCCTGGACCCCATTCCGGTGGGGATGTTTCGGAATAGGGCATCCATTAGATCATCCAGTCGAGGCCTTACTTCGGCTTCGGTAAGGTCGGTGCGAAGCATTCGTATGCCACAGTTGATATCGAAGCCCACGCCACCGGGGGAAATGACCCCACCATCCACTTTAGTGGCCGCCACCCCTCCCACGGGGAAGCCGTAGCCCCAGTGAATGTCGGGCATTGCCATTGAGGCGTAAACGATTCCCGGCAGGAAGGCTACGTTGGCTACCTGCTCCAGGGCCTGGTCGTTGATAATAGAGGAGATCAGGAGATCATCGGCATAGATCAGACCCGGCACCCGCATGCCATCTTTGTAGTCCTGGGGCACTTCCCAGCGATAGTCGTCAACCTGACGCAGTACTTTATCCCATTTGGACGTCACTCTTCACATCCTTAGATGTCCAGAAATACCCGGGCCTGCCATCCACCGTTCGTCTTGATCTCCAGTCCGTGATAGGTAACCGCCTTGACTGCGGTGCCAACGCGGTGTCTGGCCTCGTCAAACCCCTCGCCAGAGCAAAGGGCCTTGATATTGGTGGAGGTCATCTCCTTGATATCGAAGCGCCTCAGGGCCAGACCTTCCACGTCGAAGGCGAATATCAACTCGTTGAGCCAAGCCACCAGCAACGACTCCACATTGGGGGCCTCCGCCTCCACCAGGTGGGTCCGGAGCTCCCGGACCTGACCAAGGTCTATCATAGAGGAAAACAATCCCAGGGCCGCTTGAGCAAAAGCCTCGGCCAAGGTCTCGCCCCGGGCAAGGATACCCATGTCGGCGGTATGCTCAATGAACCTGAAGCTTCCCATGGAGCAGGATCCTTCCTTTATTATATAGCAATAGCTCTATTGGACACCTCTTTGGCCACATGTGAGACAGTACGGTCGGTCGAGTGTCATGGGGACGTTCTAATCAAAGATGGGGAGCAACTTCCATCTAAAGGCTGCCCTGTGGCTTGACACTCTCAAGATTGGGAGGCTATAATTCTACTGTCACATTCCCCAAGGCGGGTCCCTCTTGCCCCAGAGCAATGGGGAGTGCCCCAGCGCAAAGTGCCCGCCTCTGAACACGGTTCCCAAAGCACCTTGATGTCCCCCAATGATTAAGGTCCAACTGTTGGCCTATGACCACTAAGTATATCTTTGTTACGGGTGGAGTGGTCAGCTCCGTCGGCAAAGGGGTCAGCGTCGCCTCCATAGGACGCATCCTCAAGAGCCGCGGCATTTCCGTCGCCGTGATGAAGCTGGACCCCTACCTCAACGTAGACCCTGGCACCATGTCTCCCTATCAGCATGGTGAGGTCTTCGTCACCAAGGATGGTGGCGAGACGGACCTGGACCTGGGACACTACGAACGGTTTATCGACATCGAAGTTACCCGCTCCTCAAACCTCACCGCCGGTCAGGTTTATCTTTCGCTGATTGCCAAGGAGCGCCGCGGAGATTTTCTAGGTGGCACCATTCAAACCGTCTCTCACGTCACCAATGAGATTAAGGGACGGATACGCGACCTTGCGGAGGAGTCCCAGGCCGATGTGGTGGTGGTAGAGGTGGGTGGCACGGTAGGCGACATTGAGGGGCAGCCCTTCCTTGAGGCCATCCGTCAGATGCGGAATGAGGTGGGCAGGGAGAATGTTTTTTATGTTCACCTGACCCTCCTGCCTTACATCTCCGCCACCGGCGAGCTAAAAACCAAGCCCACCCAGCACAGCGTTAAAGAGCTGCGAAGCATTGGCATCCAACCCGACGCCATTCTCTGCCGCAGCGATTATCCTGTTTCCGATGCTATCAGGGAAAAGGTTTCCCTGTTCTGCGACGTTCCCAAGGATGCGGTTATCCCCCTCCTCACCGTAGATACCATCTACAAGGTCCCGCTGATCCTTGAGGACTGGGGCCTAGGGGACCTGCTGGTGCGGGCGCTGGGTTTAAATGCCGGTAGCCGGGATATGCAGGACTGGTCCGCCATGGTGGAAATGATGGGCTCCTTGAAAGGAAGGCTTCCTATAGCCTTGGTAGGGAAATATGTGGAGCTACAGGACTCTTATATATCGGTCAAGGAAGCTTTGAAGCATGCGGGCCTGTACCACGGGCAGGAGATAGATGTCCAGTGGATACACGCTGAGGAGGTTGAAGAGAAGGGTGCCGATTCCCTTCTTGGGTCGGCATGCGGCATCGTGGTGCCGGGAGGCTTCGGCTCTCGCGGCGTGGACGGTATGATTAAGACGGCCCGGTACGCTCGGGAAAACCGTATACCTTACCTGGGTCTTTGTCTGGGCCTCCAGGTTATGGTGGTGGAGTACGCTAGAAACGTTCTGAACCTAAAGGGGGCCGGCTCCTGCGAGATTGACCCCGAGTGTGAAGATCCGGTGATAGACATTATGCCCGAGCAGCGGTCCGTTACCGACAAGGGTGGTACGATGCGCCTTGGCGCCTACCCCTGCCGTTTAGTGGAAGGCACCATTGCTCACCGGGCCTATGGGACCCTTGAGGTCTACGAGCGTCATCGTCATCGATTTGAGCTGAACAACGCTTACAGGGAGTCGTTGGGAAACGCCGGTTTACTGGCCAGCGGTCTATCGCCTGATGGAAGGCTAGTGGAGATATCTGAGGTGGAGGGCCACCCCTTTATGCTGGGAGTTCAATTCCACCCCGAGTTCTTATCACGTCCCAACAGGTCCCACCCTCTGGTAAGGGAATTCGTTGGAGCGGCCATGGAAACCCTGAGGGAAGGTGACCAGCCTTCTCTGCCCCTGGGCCAAGAGGAAGTTCCCGTTAGGCACCAAGCTTCCGCCAACGGTGAGGAGTGACGGCGGGTGATGGCCGCTCCTATTATGCTCTGCTACCATGAGAGGCATCGTTGAAGCTATTTCTTGATACCGCTGATGTGGATGAAATTCGCCGCGGCGCTCGCCTTGGCGTGGTGAAGGGGGTGACAACCAACCCCTCCCTTGCCGCCAAAGCAGGCGTAGGTGGCATGGAAGCCTACAAAGACGCCGTCCAGGAGATTGCGTCCATCATCGACGGTCCCATCTCTATTGAGGTTATCAGTACCGACGTAGAAGGCATGATCACCGAGGGAAAAGACTACGTAACCTGGATCTCCAAACCGTGGATCAAATTGCCCAGCACTCCCGCCGGGTTTGAGGCCATGAAGGTGCTCTCGGATGAGGGGATGGAGATAAACCAGACCCTATGCTTCTCCGTTAATCAGGCTCTACTAGGAGCCCAAGCCGGCGCCACGGCGGTGAGCCCTTTTGTTGGCCGTATGGACGACATCGGTCAGCGGGGGATGGATCTGGTAGCGGAGATCGTGACCATCTTCCGTCAATACGATATAAAAACCGAAGTTCTGGCGGCAAGCATCCGCCATGCCCTGCATTGCGTTGAGGCCGCTAGGGCAGGCGCCCACATTGCCACCATACCCTACAGCGTTTTGGAGCAGATGACACAACACCCCCTGACTGATATTGGGGTGGCACGTTTTCTGGAGGATTGGGAAAAGTCGAAGCAAGGCTGACACATCGATTCTAAAATCCCCTCCAATGGTTCAATATACTTCTACCCCCCCCATTACTGTCGGGGCCTTCCCCAAAAGTCCCCCAACTTCCGTAGCAGGACCACCCCGCGGACAAGACTCAAAATCTATGGAAAGATGTGACTCAAGTGACCACTGAACAGACCCTGGACGTATCGGAGCTAGAACAGAAGAGCAAGGATGAGCTGCTAGTCATCGCTCAGGAGCTGGGGCTGGAAAACGGCTCGGCCCTTACGAGCCTTCGCAAAGAGGATGTGGTAATTCGTATAGTCCACACCTTCCCCGACCAGCAGAGCCTCCGGGGCTCGGGCATTCTGGAGGTGATGAGCGATGGCTACGGCTTCCTTCGTCAAAACGGCCTAAAGCCCGGCCCGAGTGATATCTACGTTTCCCAGTCCCAGATTAGACGATTTGGGCTGCGGAGCGGCGATACCGTCAGCGGCCAGGTAAGGTCTCCCAAGGGCGGAGAGCGGTATTTTGGACTGGTGAGGGTAGACAACGTTAACGGCCTGGAACCGGAGCAAGCCAGGGGTCGGCCCTCGTTTGAGGAGCTGACTCCTATCTTCCCCGACCAGCAGATTATTCTTGAGACCACCCCGGATAACCTCACCACCAGGATGATAGACCTCTTTGCTCCCATCGGGCGCGGCCAGAGAGGCCTCATTGTGTCGCCGCCGAAAGCGGGCAAGACCACCATCCTCAAGCAGATAGCCGGCGGTGTGACCATTAACTCGCCCGACATTCATATAATGGTAGTACTCATTGGAGAGCGGCCCGAAGAGGTAACCGACATGCGCCGTTCCATAAAAGGTGAGGTTTTTGCCTCCACCTTTGACGAGTCGGTGGAGGACCAGGTGCGTCTGTCGGACCTGGCTCTGGAGCGGGCCAAGCGGCTGGTGGAGTCCAACAAAGACGTATTGATACTTATGGACAGCATCACCCGAGCCACCCGGGCCTATAACCTGGCCCTGCCCAGCAGTGGCCGGACACTTTCCGGCGGCATTGACCCCGTAGCCCTCTATCCTCCCAAGAGGTTCTTTGGCGCCGCACGCAACGTTGAGGGAGGCGGAAGCCTCACCATCATCGCCAACTGTCTGGTGGACACCGGCAGCCGGATGGACGAGGTCATCTATGAGGAGTTCAAGGGCACGGGCAACATGGAGCTGCACCTTGAGCGAAAACTGGCCGAGAAGCGCATCTTCCCCGCCATCGACATCGGTCGCAGCAGCACCCGACGGGAGGAGCTCCTCTTTGACGAGGGTACCCTGAAAAACATCTGGCTGCTGCGGCGCATGGTGGGGCTTCTGGCAAACGACACCGGCCACTCCACCGAGGCCATAGAGCGGGTACAGGAGCGCCTTTCAAAGAGCAAAAACAACTCTGAGTTCCTTAGCAGTTTGGCCAAGGAAGTTTAAAGGGAACCAGCACGGCAAAATCCCCCAAAAGTCATCTAAATAGCACCCCGATAATCCCACCAAAGTACCACTAAACACCTCTTGACAATGGCGATGATGGTTGTGTACAGTACCGACTGGTTTATTTGAAGATAGGTGAATTGAATCTATAGCCTACGTGGTTCGATTACATAAATCGTTAGTGGGGAGGGGAAAATCGCTCAATACAGTCCATTTTTGGGCGATGGTGAGAAGTTAGTAGGCAAGCTAGTTATTAGGCAAGCTAAGGTAACTAAAATAGAAAAGGTCACGGATTACACCAGATTGGGCAATTCCGCTCCAGGAGGGGAGAATTATGCACTATTTTCTTTTTGTACGTCATTCCAGAGCCGACCCCTCCGCGGTGCGCGTAAGCATCAGACGGTAGGAGGACCGTTTATGACAGATGGTTCCGGCTTTAACCTTGAAATTCAGCTACATGGGGAGGAAAAGTGAGCAAAAAAGCGACCTGGATTATTCCCGGATTACTGGTTACCCTACTCTTAGGCCTCTTGTGGGCCCTGCCAACCTTGGCAGCCCCGTCCAGCGACGATAACACGATAGTCCTCAGTGGAGGCGCGGACGGCGACGGCCTGTTCTACTCAGACCGGACCAACTTCAACATCGCCACGGCCACCGTTGAAGATACTGGCTTCAGCTCGCAGCGGACCGGCGTGGCCCGGATTATCAATGGGGGCGGTGCGACCACATACACACTTAATGGCGCTGCAAGCATAATTGAAGGTGAGGTTGCCCAAACTGATACCAAGAGCAGCACCGGTTCGTCGGCCGACCTAACTCTTACCCTGACTAAATTGGGGAGAGACGCAAACGGGGACGGTGTCCTTGACGAGGCTGACGTTGT
>JAPULR010000190.1 GCA_027294635.1 Chloroflexota bacterium
GCGCTAGAGGCCGAGGCCACCCGTATTTCCCCCGACGGAAGCTCAGTGGGGACCACCATGGTAATGTGGGTCGGTTCGCCTCACTTCTTCAGGACCGAATCCCTCATCGTATTGTATGTGGGTGAGAGCCCCACGGTAATAGAGGCCCTAGCCAAGGTGATGGGTCCCCAGTTCGCGGGCCGCTAGAAGGTCCGCCTCAACAAGCTCCATGAACACCGAGAAGGAGCCTTCTGAGGTTCATCAGGAGGCTCTTTTATTAATAATACGCCTGAGCCCTCCCTTGTAGTGGCCACTCGGAACACCGGCTCTCGATGGCTATCTAGAGCCCCTGGTCAGGCCCTCTGGATGGCTCCGCCCTCAGGTGTGGTTAACTACCCTTCAAAAAGTGCGATGCTCTCCGGCAATCTCAGTCATCTAAGGGGCCGTTTGGGGCCGAAATTCGGGGTATTTTGCAGACACCAGCGGATTCGTCACATCTAGGTTGTTGACGAGGGATGATAGTAGAAAACCCTCGACATTCTTCCACGCTTTACGGGCGATCAAGGCCTACTTATCTTAATCCATGACCAGTAGCAAGGTGCCAAGCCAAAAGGTAGAATCGGAGGAGTTTAGGAATCTTCGGCTCACCTTCCATCGGTTCCCGGGCCATCCGAGCGAACGAACGAAAGGACGCTTTAGATGCAACAGCGCGATGTGGAAATTCTTGCGAGCAATGCCGGCAGGATGGTGGGTACCCCGGGTCACGAAGCAGCACGAGCCTATATTACCGAACGCCTTATCCAGATCGGAATTAAGGGATACGACGAGGGTTCACACGAGTTACCGTATCAGCGGGATGGAGGGTCCTTCGTGAATGTCGTAGGCTGCATCCCGGGGGAAAATAGGGAGCTGCCGGCTGTACTGCTTGGAGCTCACTATGACACCTGCGGACCTTACCCTGGGGCTGACGACAACGCTGCTGCTATCGCCGTTTTGCTTTCGATAGCCGAACAACTCAAAGACATGGACCTTGAACGTGAAATTATCCTTGCGTTTTTCGATGGAGAGGAACCGCCTAACTTAATAGGACCTGCCATGGGGTCGATTAGATTCTATGAGGACCATCTGAAGGGCGATATTCACTGTGCAATAATCATGGACCTGATTGGACACGATGTGCCCGTTCCTGGTCTCGCGGACCTGCTGTTCGTCACTGGTATGGAGAGCGACCCGGGCCTTGAGCCGTTAGTGAGGCGTAGTGAGCCAAGAGCAGGTCTGAGCCTGGTACCTACCCTGAACAGCTATGTTGGAGATATGAGCGATCATCATGTATTTAGAGCAAATCGCCTCCCATATCTCTTCCTGACCTGTGGGAGATGGGAACACTACCACAGAGATACCGATACACCGGAGAAATTGAGCTACACAAAAATCAAAGCGACAACGAAATACTTATTAGACATCGCAGTACTGGCCTGCTCCACCCAGCTTAATGGACCATTCGAAGGCTACGATACCACCCAGACGGAAGCCTATTTCCTCAGGAAGAACGTTCAGCCCGCACTGGAGCGATTAGGATTGAAGATGGACTTAGACTCTCGCCGGAGTATCGACCAACTTGCAAATCTGATGATGACCCACTTCAATCTCTAACACCTTTCTTTGGAGGTCCGACAATTTGGAAGCAGTGTGATAACCAGTGGCTTAGGCTAAAGTAGGTCTCCAAACAGCCTTAGCCAACGCGGAACTTTCCCATAGGGCACCTCTGGAAAGTGTACCCAGGCTCCGGCAACTCTTGGCCTGCCGCCTGCCTCAGCCCCCTTAGTAGGAAACGACCACTGCCCGAGCCTCTAGCTGCTTGATGTTTTCCAGGTCTTCCGAGCCTTCCAACAGGTCGAGGTTGTTGTCATCGAGTATTACCATATCTCCCTCACCCAGCCCACCGTTCTCCACCAGGGGTGAGATATCGCTTATCTGGTTGTCGAAAAGCTCCAGTTTGGTCAGGCTGGTAAGGGAGGTCAGGGGTGAGAGGTCGCTTATCTGGTTCTCCGCAAGGAGCAGCCTGACCAGGCCGGTGAGGTTGGCCAGGGGTGAGAGGTCGGTTATCTGGTTCCCCTCAAGGACGAGCACGTCCAGGCTGGTGAGGTTGGCCAGGGGTGAGATGTCGCTTATATGGTTGTCAAAAAGAAAGAGCACGTCCAGGTTGGTGAGGGAGGCCAGCGGCGAGATGTCGCTTATCTGGTTAATCCCAAGGGCGAGCCAGGTCAAGTTGGTGAGGTTGGCCAGGGGTGAGATGTCGCTTATATGGTTGTCAAAAAGAATGAGCACGTCCACGTTGGTGAGGTTGGCCAGGGGCGAGATGTCGCTTATCTGGTTCCCATCAAGTTGCAGCCTGGTCAGGCTGGTGAGAGAGGCCAGGGATGAGATGTCGCTTATCTGGTTCCCTCCAAGGCCGAGCCTGGTCAGGCTGGTGAGGGAGGCCAGGGGCAAGAGGTCGTTTATCTGGTTCCTCTCAAGGACGAGCACGTCCAGGTTGGTGAGGTTGCCCAGGGCTGAGATGTCGCTTATCTGGTTGTCTTCAATGGTGAGCTGCGTCATATTCACTAAATCTTCGATCCCCGAGAGATCGGCGATACCCCGATTAGCGGCGTTCAGCGTCGTAAGCTCAGCGAGTTCCGCTGGCGTTATGGCCTCGCCGACCGGTTTGCCCAGCGCATCTCTTATGGCTGTCTCTAGGTTCCGATCAGCGAATGTAACGTTAATCGATGTTGGTGTAGGTGTAGGTATGGGCGTCGGAGAGGCAGTAGGCATGGCAATCAGAGTTGGCGTTGGGGACTGGGTGGTCGTAGGCGTAGGGGCAGGGAGTGTCGTGGGGGTTGGAGTGGATGTCGGATCAGCCGACTTGCATGCAGTCACAGCCAGTAGAAAAGCAATGATTACGAATATAAGTCTTCCCATGCTGTAGCCTTGGTCGCTCAAATGGAAGCACTATGCGCGCGATTATGAAACTGTGAAGAAATAAAAACAAGCGGTCCGTACAGGATTCGAGATTGCAGTACCTCCCTCGAAAAGGCAGTGTCGAGCCTAAATTTGCTCGAAGGCAAGGTTCGGAAAATGCGCCAAGTTCCTGGCGAGTTTATCGATTCTCGAATTCGGATGATCGATTGGGCATAGGCGATGAAGCACATCGATGCTTGTAGACTCCATCTGCATCTTGCTGCGCTTTCGGGATGCGTCGAATTACGCTGTACCTTGTTGAACCAGTGCCATTGTTCAGTTTCAATGCTTCTTTCGACCAAAGGCATTCACCACCTCCAAGCAGTCGGCAAAACCAACGGCTTAAGTGGTGCGTTGCACTGCGATTAGTTGAAACAGGGACCAAATTGATATGAGGCGGCCGCAGAATATCTGAATTTGACAAATGGCCAGGGATGGCAAGTCCAGGTGATTAAACCTTGGTTAACTAAGTGTCTCTCGTGACGGGAATCGCGGTTTACATCTAAAATTAGTACGAATCTTCCTAGCGGTACAGGTCCATGCCAACTAAAGTGGTATCAAGGGCTCCTCTCGTCTGAGAGGCACAGGCATGGATAAGGGACAATCACCAGAAAACTCCGAAGACCGGCGCTTCGTCGCGCGGTTAGCGGCCGAGACTCAAAGCTGGGAGAAGGAGGGCTTGGTCACTTCAGATCAGGCCCGGGCCATCATGGCCAGCTACGGCCCTGCGGGAACAATCGCTGCGACCCAGGGAGCACAGTCAAGGCTGATATCAATTCTGGCCATCTTTGGGGCTGTCCTAGTGGGTGTCGGGGTGCTCCTCTTCTTCGCCGCCAATTGGGGGGAAATCCCCCGGGCCTTACGGCTGGCCATGATTATGGTCGGAATTCCATCCACGTATGCTCTGGCCTATTGGCTTCGTTATATAAAGCAATACGAGAGAGTAGGGACCGCCGTGGTGCTCCTGGGCGCCATAAACTACGGAGCCGGCATACATCTGGTGGCCCAAGTATACAACTTCCCGGTCAATGACCCTACTCTTTTCACCTACTTCTTCCTCGGGGTGATTCCCCTGGCGTACCTGACGCGGTCCCAATCTGTCATGGCACTTGCGTTGGGCATCTTCTTAGCGATGGTCGGTTTCTGGGTCCATGACCACGTTCGTGACGCGAGTAACGGGGAGAGCCAGGCCATATTCTCCTTCGCCCTTTACGCTATGCTGGGCCTGGGGCTGTATGGCCTGGGGAGGGTCCATGGGGCTTTCAACAGCACCCGTCCTTTTTCCAAGGCCTTCGAAGTCATAGGCGTGATAACCCTCCTGGCCTCCATCTATCTTCTTGGCTTCAGGTACCTATATGAACCCTTCTCCAATGGACAATTCTCTTCTGCGGAGAAGATAGACCCCGACGCTCCTGTCGGGCTCTGGATCGCATTCTATCTAAGTGCCGCCGTCGGCATCCTGGCGCTAGCCGCTACAGCAGTACGGTTCCGTTTGCGGTCCTGGGTCTGGACCACCCTGGCCTACGAAATAGCCGCCGGGGCGCTTGCGGTGGCGGCTGTGGTCCCCGTGGTGCTGGTCACCCACAACAGCGACCTCACCTTTCCTATAGTCTTCAATGCGCTGCTTTTCCTGGGGATCATTGGGCTTGTCTTCGCAGGATACGTGCGAGGTCAGCAAGCGCTTATCAACGTGGCTTTGGGGTTCTTCGCGCTGGACGCGGTCAGCCGGTACTTTGAACTAAGCTGGGACCTTTTGGACAGGTCGCTGGTATTCATAGTGGCCGGGGCCATCCTGCTGGCCGGGGGCTATCTGCTGGAACGCGGGCGCCGCAAGGTCTTCGACCGAATGATGGCCCAAGTCCAGGCTCAAGGAAAAGGAGGGTTGGGCCATGAGCCTTAAGTTTCGGCTGGTATTCCTGGCAATAGTGCTGGGCCAGGTCTTCCTGCTCCTGGGTCTCATAGGCAATCGTGAATACACTTTGCGTACGGGAACGGAGGTGGTTCTTGAGACGCTGCCCGTGGACCCGCGCTCCCCCTTCCAAGGAGACTTCGCCATTCTGCGGTATGAGATATCAGAACCACCGCAGGGACTGCATATCACACCGGGGGTATCTGTATACGTCTATCTGGCAGAAGGGCCGGAATCCTGGCGGGCAGTCAGGTATGAAACCGGACGCAGCGACTTTGATGATAGACTGTTCATCAAGGGTACGATGAGAAGCAACGGAGAGATAGACTTCGGCATTGGGACCTTCTTCGTACCCGAGGGTACCGGCTTTATCATAGAGCAGGCTAGCGACATCAAAGTTGTTGCCTCGGTGGACGGTAGGGGTAAGGCGATCATCAAAGATGTGTTGGTGGACGGCGTGCCCTTTAGCGAGGCCCGAGACAAAGCCCCTCCCCGCTGAGGTAGCTTACAGATCGGCGCTTATTACCGACGGAGGTATCGTCGACGGCGAACTCAACAGCAGTTTCCCTCGCCCCATCTAGCAGTCGGTATAACAAGCGCCGAAAGGCTTGTACCATGGAAGGGAGCCCAGGCTAGGGGCAATGGACCTTATTCACGGGAGGAAGACTGAATATTCACCTTCAATGTGTTCCAGCGGTGCTCCGCATCAAATCCGACCTTGGACTGCAGTGTTTAACAGGTTAGCATT
>JAPULR010000191.1 GCA_027294635.1 Chloroflexota bacterium
CCTCTTTGGCGTGGGTGAGGTCCCGGTAGCCGTACTTGTTGTCTGACACGGCGAAGAAGATGTCGAAGCGCAGGCTGTCGTCCGCTTCAATACAGCGGTCCACCATCTGCGATGCGTCGTTGTGGCTGCACCACACCGCGAATGTGCGGACGGGACCGGGGCGGTCGGTTTCCGGTATCCAGCCGAAACGCACGCAGATAACCGACATCCCATAGGCGTCGGAGTAGTGCCGCCCCAAGGCCTCGCCCCAGACCTTACTGCACCCGTAAATCGTGTTGGGGCGCACCGGCGACTCGTGGGTCAGCATGGGCCAACTCGGGGTAAGCTCGTCGTACTCGCCGTTCTCCAACTCTCGCCACGGCGATTCCTTAGTATAGCTGAGGATCACCGACCCGCTGCTGGCGAATATCACCCGCTTGACTCCAGCCTGTCTGGCGGCTTCAAAGACGTTATAGGCTCCCCAGACGTTGCGGTCGATGGTGTCCTTGATATTTTCTTCTCCGGAGCCCAACGCCGCCGCCAGGTGGACTACCGTCTCCTGGCCCTCAAAGTGGGGGCGGATGGATGCAAAGTCCGTTATGTCGGCGGTGACACAGCGCACTCCATCCATTGAGTGGCGGTTCAGGGCGGTAAAGTCGTACTTGTGGCCCAGCCGCTTGAGCACCGCCCGCCCAATCTTTCCACTCATGCCGGTGACAAGAACCTTCTTCTTTGCCATATTTGCTCCTTGGTGGCGTCAGGGATAGAGAATGGGATAACCGCCGGTGCCCTCCAGCTTGGGCCAGGTCCGAGAGGCGTACACCGGGTAGGTCTGGCGATATATGTGAACGGTGGCCCTCAGCTCTGGAATGGGATTGGGATGGTCGTCCACCCGAAGGTCCAGGTGGGGGTTGGCGTCGATGCGCTTCCAGTGGACCTGGATCGCAGCCGATTGGCGACCGCGGTTGTCCCCACCTGTGGCCTGGGCAGCCTCAAGGCACTGTAGAAGTCGCTCCTCCAGGGGCAGGCCGCTTTCCTCGGTAGCTTCAAAGGTGTCGCCCAGAGCCTGGACTACCGCGGGGCCGACCATGGTGTTGGCCCCACAGGCGTAGTTGAGGCCGGTACGGCTGCCGAACCAGGGGAACATCGACGGGCTACTGTAGGCCGCCGGAGTCCCGGTACGGTCGATGAGGCTGTACTGCCCGCTGCCATTGCTCACCTTTATCAGGGCTTCCAGGGCAACGGGAGCGGGGAAACCCAGCTCTAGCAGGGCTATCCCCCGGCGCCTCTGTACCTCGTGGCCACTGAAGCCGATCATCCCCACCTCTCCCATCCCACGAAGCACTCGGGAGCCCACGCCGATGTTCTTGGTTGCCACCGCGCCTCCGAACTGCCCGGTTCGAGGGTCGTAACCCACTATGGTCATAGTCATTTCTTTGTCTCCTAAAGCCGCGTGTGTTCAGACCTGTAGCCCCTGGACCGCCCGCTCCTTCTCGCCCTCTGTTAGGGCGCGGACCATGCGAACATTGACATCCTGCTGAGACGCCAGGTCTCGAAAAACCTTGGTAGCCTGGTCCTTGTCCCTGCCCTCAAAGGCTACCATCATGTCGGGGTCATCTTCGGTCCAATAGATGCTGAGGATGCGTCCTCCATGGGTTTCTATCAGCGCTCTTGCCGCCTTGCCCACATCCAACTCCGCATTTCCCGTCTTGCCGGACTCTTTAAAATTGACCAGACCAATGTATGTTGGCACGGAAGCCTCCTACTACTAGTTATTTTGACCGTTCTATTGAGCGACGTAGCCACCGTCTATCACCAGGGCGGAGCCGGTTATGTATGAGGCTTCGTCGGAGGCCAGAAAAAGGACCCCGTAAGCCACTTCGTCAGGCTCCCCGCGACGGCCCATAGGGGTGCGAGAGATTACCATGCTCTCCCGGTCCGGGGCCACGAAGCCCTCGTCCAGCATTGGCGTGTTGATTGGCCCTGGATGCACCGAGTTGACGCGGATGCCCTCCTTAGCGTGTCTCAAGGCAGCGGACATGGTGAAGATGTGCACCGCACCCTTTGAGGCGTTGTAGGCCGGGCTTCCGGTGTCGCTGCCCACCAGACCCATCTGGGATGATATGTTGATGATGGAGCCGCCGCCGATCTTGCGCATCTCCGGTATGGCCACCTTGGTGCCCAGGAATACGCCCTTGGCGTTGACGTCCATTATCTGGTCCCAGGTCTCCTCCGAGGTCTCCAGGACACCGCCGGAAGCAGTGATGCCAGCGTTGTTTACCAGGATATCCAGCCTGCCGAAGCGGTTCACCGTCTCGGCGATAGCTTTACGCCACGACTCCTCACTGGCTACATCCAGGGTTACGAAGATGGCCTCTCCGCCGTCGCCAATGATCTGAGCCACCACTTCCTTGCCCAACTCCTCACGAAGGTCTCCCAGGGCGACTTTGGCTCCCTCCTTAGCGAACATCCGCCCTTCGGCGGCTCCCATTCCTCGAGCGCCACCGCTGATAAAAGCCACCTTGTCCTTCAGTCGCATTTTTTCTCCCCTCTCTTTCTGCTTAGATAAACGGGTGCTTAAGATGCCACTCTGTCGCCTGCTCGTAGGCATAGGCGGCCCTGAAAAGGAGGGCCTCCTCCAGTTTCCGACCCATCAGTTGGAAACCTACGGGCAGTCGGTTGTCTACGGCGAAGCCGCAGGGGACGGAAAGGGCCGGCGTTCCAGCCAGGCTGGCCAGACCGTTGAGGTATACAGCGCGGGAGCGGGCAGGGACCTCCTTACCTCTGATGACGGCCATGGTGGCATCACAGCGGTCATTGAGAGTGCTGCCGGTGGGCATGGCTATCACGTCCACCTCCCTCAGCACTCCGTCCAACTCCTGGCGGATGGTGGCCGCCTTATGAAGGCCGTGAAGATATTCCGAGAAAGGCTGGTCCTTTCCCTCCTCCAGGGATGGCCGTATCTCGGGCCAGCCTTCCAGGTCCTCCTTGCTGAAGTGCTCCGTCCAGTAAACATAGGACTCGGGAAGGCTGATCTTGAAGTGGGTTGCCCTGGTCTCGGCGGCTAGGGGCATGGCCACCTGGTGCACCTCTGCTCCCAACTCCTCCAGAACGCCTATCGCCTGCCGCACCAGGGATTCTACCTCTTCGGTTTCGCGCTCCCATATCCACCGGTCCACCGGCACTCCCACCCGGACTCCCTTGATGCCATCTCTGAGGCTCGATAGGTAATCTGATCTCGGCTCGTCGATACTGATGGGGTCTTTGGGATCGAATACCGCGAGGACCTGGGACGCCAGCGCGTTGTCCTCCACCGTCTTGGTCAGGGGACCTGCCTGGTCGTGGGTCCACGAGGGCGCCAGGACCCCGCGGCGGCTGATACGCCCAAAGGTGGCTCTCAAGCCGACGAGGTTGCAGTTGCTGGCGGGATGCCGCACTGAGCCTCCGGTGTCGGTGCCCATGGACAGGAGGCCCAGGGACGCTGCAACAGCGGAGCCGGACCCGCTGCTGGAGGTGCCGGGGCTTCGCTTTGTATCCCAGGGGTTGTAGCAGTCTATGAGGGTGCTGCCCCGCCCTATCTGGGAATAGACCTTTCCCACCAGGATAGCCCCCGCTTCTTCCAGAAGGGTGCGGACCGTGGCATCTTCCTTTGGCTTAAAGTCGTGCAGTCGCGGGTGGCCGTAGGTGGTCCGAACACCCCTGGTTGCTATAACGTCCTTAAGCGTGTACGGGATGCCGTGCAGGGGCCCGCGGTAGTTTCCCGACCCAATCTCACTTTCCGCCTGACGCGCCCTCTCTAAAGCGTTATCACCGGTGACGGTAATAAATGCCTTGAGGATGGGGTTCAGCCGCTCGATGCGGTCCAGAGTAGCCTGTACGAGCTCTACGGGAGACAGGCGGCGGTCCTTGATTAGCTGACTCACCTCAGTAATAGTGGCGGTCTGTAGGTCCAGTCCGTCCATCGACTTCGCCTCCTGGGAATTTGGCCTCACCCAAGTTATTGCCATCGGGTGGCCGTGTCAATAGGGAACGTGCTGTTTGAGCCCGGGCCACGAGCGTGATTGACAGCCCTTTGGGGCGGTGCTACTCTGCGTCACACCTAAGGCTAAACGCCCACGCAAGGAGCCAGCCGTGCACACTAGCGCTCTCCTTGAGGTTTAGTCTTCTTTCAACTGACAAAGACGCCAGTAGACGG
>JAPULR010000192.1 GCA_027294635.1 Chloroflexota bacterium
AGCCAGCGAGGGGTGGTGATGATCTCGCCCCGCTGCACCTCGTCGTGGGAGATGCCGGAGAGGTTCACCGCCAGCCTGCGGCCTGGATCGGCCACCTCCACCTTCTGGCGATGGCTCTGTAGGCCTCGTATGCGGCAGCGACGACCCGAAGGCACCATCTCTACTTCCTGTCCCACGCTAAAGGTGCCGTCGAGGAGGGTGCCGGTAACCACGGAGCCGAAGCCCGCCACGGTGAAGGAGCGGTCCACCGCCAGCCTTGGACGGCCCAGGTCCTGCCTTGTCGGCGTGCTGGAAAGTATGTCATCCATCTTTTGAAGAAGGTTATCCAGTCCCTGTCCGGTGTAAGCCGACACCGGTATCATGGGGGCTCCCTCAAGAACGGTGCCCTGAAGCACCTCTTCGGTCTCCACGCTAACCAGCTCCAGCAGCTCCTCGTCTACCAGGTCGGCCTTGGTAATGACCACCAAGCTCCTCTTAATCTGAAGCAGGTCCAGGATAGCCAGGTGCTCGCGGGTCTGGGGCATGACCCCCTCATCGGCGGCGATGACCAGGAGGGCCAGGTCGATGCCACCGACCCCGGCCAGCATATTGCGGACGAAGCGCTCGTGGCCCGGTACGTCCACGATGCTCACCTCCTGTCCCGAGGGGAGGGTAAGCCAGGCGAATCCCAGTTCGATGGTCATGCCCCGTTCCTTCTCTTGGGGGAGACGGTCCGGGTCTATACCCGTGAGGGCCTTGATAAGGGTGGACTTGCCGTGGTCTACGTGGCCGGCCGTGCCTACGACGTACATGCTAGCCTCTGGTGAAGGGCTGCTCTAAGGATAGCAGTAGAAGCAACCAGGGGCAATTTTGCCAGGGAAATATCGGCCCTTGATAACGATGCATGCCGTAGCCAATAGCCTTTGGGCCGGAGATTTGCCGGTCTCACCGTTATCATAGGTGGGCTCTACACGTTGAACAGGAAGGTT
Source organism: Chloroflexota bacterium (assembly GCA_027294635.1). GTDB lineage: Bacteria > Chloroflexota > Dehalococcoidia > Lucifugimonadales > JAPULR01. The sequence goes on from JAPULR010000192.1 coordinate 969, forward strand.
ATGACATCGCCGTCTTGGACCAGGTAGGTCTTGCCCTCGGCTCGGAGGAGCCCGCCTTTACGCGCCTCAGCAATAGAGCCACAAGCTACCATGTCGTCAAAGTGGACTACCTCGGCGCGGATGAAGCCACGCTCTATGTCCGAGTGGATTTTTCCTGCCGCCTGAGCCGCGGCGGTCTCCTGGGGTACTGTCCACGCCCTGGCCTCCCGGGATACAAAGGTGAAGAATGTGACCATCCTTAATAGAGCCAGGGATTCCCGGATTAAGGTACCCACTCCAGACTCACCCACACCCATCGATTCGCGAAACTCCTGCTCCTCCTCTGGAGGGAGCTGGGCAAGCTCCCATTCCAGCTTTGCGCAGAGGGCCACTCCTTTGAGACCGTGGAGGTCCAGGGTTTGGGACAGCAAGGTCTCTGTCTCTGCTCCCCTGGATAGGCTCTCCTCGCCGATGTTGTGCACCACCAGCAGCGGCTTAGCCGTGAGAAGCTGGTAGTTGGCTAAAAAGTTGGCCTCCTCAGCAGAGAAGGACTGCCTGACAACCGGCTCCCCCTCCAATAGAGCCTCTCGGACCCGCTGGAGAAGGGTCTGCTCCCGCAGCAGGAGGTCTCTTTCGTGGCCCCGCGCGCCCTTCATGCTGTCTATTACGCGCTGGGAACGGCGCTCCAAAATCATCATATCGGAGAGGGTAAGCTCCGAGGCTATTGTGGCTACATCGCGGAGGGGGTCAACGCTCCCTTGAAGATGAGGAACCGTGGGGTCCTCAAAGGCCCTGACAACGTGGACAAGGGCATCAGCTCCTTGCAGCTGGTTGAGGACCTGGCCTTCAATGGTGGTTTCACTGCCAGCTTCGCCCATAATGAGGGGTGTATCCCAATAGGTTATCTCGGCGGGGGTTACCTTTTGAGGTTTAAAAATCTCAGCAAGGACGTCAAGGCGAGGGTCTGGAACCCTGGCTACGCCCACCTGGACTCGATCCCTGGCGTCTCCCGCCGAGCCCGGTCGGTGGGACCCACCGGTCAGGGTGTTAAAAAGGGTAGTCTTGCCACTGCCGCTGAGGCCAATGAGAGCAATTTCCATTTCCGCCTCAGAATACCCCTTCGCAACCCCGTTTACTATAGGGCATTAAGGGGTCGCTTGAAGAGGAAGGGTGTGCTATTTTGAGGGAAGGGAGGTCAGCGCCTCAGAATGCCTGTCTTTATTTTTCACGGAGATTCCTTTCTTACGACCGAGGCCCTGGAGCAACTGCGCAGCCAGGTCGGCCCCCCGGAACTGCTGGAGGCCAACAGTCACAGGCTTTCGGGAGAAGAAACAACCCTGGGTGAGCTACAGGCCATATGTAGCGCGCTTCCCTTCCTTGCCCAGAACCGATTGGTGGTAGTGGAAGGCCTTCTAGGGTCCTTTGAGAACCGGGACCCTCGCAGGCGAGGAGGGCGCAGACCGGCCGGCCACCTAGCTAAGTGGGAAGGCCTGGAGTCCTACGTTGGAGAGATGCCGCCTACAACCCTTCTGGCCTTCGTTGATGGGTCGCTGCGGAACAACAACCCCATGCTGTCCCGCCTTGGCTCCAAAGCCCAGGTTCAGAGCTATACCGCGCCTCGTGGTGAGGAGCTGGCGCGCTGGACCCGTAATCGAGCTGAGATGAAGGGCGCCAGGATCACGGCGGGCGCTCTTAGGCTGCTGGGGCAGTATGTTGGTGGGAACTTAAGGGTCCTGGACACCGAACTGGAAAAGCTGGCCCTCTATGCCGACGACGGACCAATCGAGGAGGATCATGTCAGGAAACTGGTGCCGCAGGTTCGAGAGGCCAGCATCTTCGCAGCCGTGGACGCTATTTTGGAGGGAAGGCCATCGGTAGCCATGCGGCTTCTCCAAAGGCTAAGGGTCGAGGGAGCCAGCCTGTCTTACATTCAGTCGATGATTGCCCGCCAGCTCAGGCTGGTGACCCTGGCCAAGGACCTGCTGGAGAGGGGTGTGGCACAGTCGGAGATGAGCGGAAAGCTGGAAATCCGCGCTGAGTTTGCCGTGAGAAAGACCCTGGAGCAGGCGAGGAAGTTTTCTTGGAACCGGCTTAAGACACTTTATCAGCGACTTCTGGAGATGGACCTGGCGGTAAAGGAAGGGCGGTTGGACGAGGACCTGGCCCTGGATCTGCTGGTAGCCGAGGCTGCTACCGTGCGCTAAGGAATCCCCTTCTTTGTCCCCCTCTACAGGGGAGGAGATAGGTAGGGGCGCCATGATGATCCTAAGCGATCCGCCTTAGGCTGACTAATCATGGTTCGATCCCGATAACGGGACAGGACAGGCTCACCATCCCGATTTATTCCGCTCACCCTGAGCTCGTCGAAGGGCCACCCTGAGCATGCTTGTCCCGACTTGTCCCGCAGTCGGGAAGACGGGATCGAAGGTGGTCTCTAGGCCTCCGTGGTTCGACAAGCTCACCATCCCGATTTATTCCGCTCACCCTGAGCTCGTCGAAGGGCCACCCTGAGCGTGCTTGTCCCGACTTGTCCCGCAGTCGGGAAGACGGGATCGAAGGATGAACGCATTTGAAGACACCCGATGCTGACAGAATCAGCAGTCTTCTGCTTTCAGGGATACGGAGCAGAACCGCCCTTCCTTCAGCTCCCTTACCAGGTCCTCTAGGGATTCAACCCTGGCGTTGAACCAGGTGGCGTAGGTTCCCACGTCCCCTGTGCTGTGGCTGTCGCTGCCACCGGTGGTCTTAAGGCCCAGGCGCTGTCCTAGCTGCAGGGAGAAGGAGTTCTCATCCCCGGTGCCCCTGCCGTTCAGTCCTTCTATGGCGTCGCAGTATTTAAAGCTACCTTCTTGGCCGGCCTGAGTAAGCCTGGATTCCAGGTCTGTAGGACGTATGCCGGCTAGCCCACGTCTGCGATAGGGGTGAGCCGCCACCAGCACTCCCCCAGCCTGGTCCACCTGTTGCCGCAGGAAGGGTAGCTTGTGAATGCCAAAAACGTACTCCTCCAGGCCGAAGGCCAGGAAGTGGCCCTCGTCGGTGTTGACCTCGCAGCCCGGTAGCAGGAGAAGGCCATGCCGCCTCGATAGCTCGCGCAGCTCCGCGGGCTCCCAGAAGGTATCGTGCTCCGTGAGGCAG
>JAPULR010000193.1 GCA_027294635.1 Chloroflexota bacterium
GGGTCTACGTGGGCCATAGCAACGACACCAGCGACGTGGACTATCTCCTGGGACTCCTTAAGGCGGGGGTATGGTTGGGCCTGGACCGTTACCCTGGAGGCTGGCACCAAGGCACGCCCATGTGGGAGGAGCGTACGGCCATCGCAAAGCAGCTCATCGACGCGGGGTACGCCCACCGTATAATGCTCTCCCACGACTGGTCCGTGGTGCTGGATGATGACATGACCCCTCCCTGGCGAAAGCAGCGGTTGGTGGATAATCCCCACTCCTACCTGTTCATAGACAGGGTTGTTCTGCCGAGGCTGAAAGAGATGGGGGTGTCTCAAGAGGCCATCCAGCAGATGATGGTCGAGAACCCCCGTAGGTTCTTTGAGGGAGGCTAAAGAGCCCACCTCGGAGCGCCTTTATAGTAGTCACTAAAGCAATAGTGGGTCCATTAGCCAGACCTCGCGTTCCGCAGGCAGAACTTCGGGCGAAAGGGCCACTGTGTCGGATCCAATTTGGCGCACCCGCTAAGGAACCGGCGTTGCTCCTCTCGATTGCCATAAGGGTCAATGAGAACGCGGATGCCCAGGGGCTGTAGTCCAGAGCTTGACCTTAATTGGCGTGGGCTTACAATAGGAATTTGTCAGTACTTCAAGGTTTGAGAATCGAGTGGAATAACAAGTAATGATTTGTCCGTAAAACAACGCGCGGACTACAAATGGCTGGTCTTCTTTACCGTCGGTATGGGGACCTTCATGGCGGTGGTGGACCACGGCAGCGTTAACGTAGCCCTGCCAACCATTGCCAGCCACTTTAATACGGATATCGCCACGGTTCAGTGGGTCTCCCTTGGATATGCCCTGGGCATCAGCGCCTTGTTGCTTCCCGCGGGCAGATTAGCGGATCAGTTTGGCCGCAAAGAGGTGTACGCTGCGGGCTTTGTCCTCTTTGGCCTGTCGTCGGTCCTGGCCGGCTCCTCGCCAAACCTCTGGTTCCTCATAGCATTCAAGATATCATCGGCAGTGGGCGCAGCCATGATTATGGCCAACGGCCTGGCCATCCTCACCGCGGTCTTTCCCGCCAACGAGCGAGGAAAGGTCTTGGGCACCCATATGGCCTTTGTGGGCAGTGGCTCTATCTTTGGGCCCGTCTTTGGCGGGCTCTTGGTAAGTACCCTGGGATGGCGATCTGTGTTCTTCATCAACTTGCCTTTAGCTCTGTTTGGACTTGGGTTGGCGTTGCTATTCTTGAATAGGAGGCAGCTTTCTCAACTGGAAAACGGACGCCGTGGCAGCTTCGACTGGATGGGAGCATTCCTCTCCTCAGGCGCCCTTATTATATTTCTAATGGGCATGACCAACGGCCATCGCATTGGATGGGACTCACCGATAATCGTTGTTGCGCTGACCGCGGCGGTAGTACTGCTGGGGCTCTTTCTATGGCGGGAAACGCGAGCGGCCTCCCCCATGCTGGACCTGGGCCTCTTCAAGAGTCAGACTTTTTCTTTTGGCGCCCTGGCAGGGTTCACAGCCTTTTTGGCTTCAGGGTCCATTTTCTTCCTAATGCCCTTTTACCTCCAGAAGGTCCTTGGCTACAGTCCAGGAGAGTCCGGACTGATAATGGTATCCAGCGCCGCCTGTATGGCCCTGATGGGCCCCGTGGCGGGACGGCTGTCCGATAGGTTCGGATGGAGGCCCTTCAACGTCGGCGGAGCTGTCCTAACCACGGCTGGGGTCTTCCTGATAGCCACCCTTTCGGAGGACTCGTCGGTAGGCCTGATCATTGCTGCCCTTATCCTGCACGGGTTGGGTGGCGGGATGTTCTACGCCACCAACTACTCCGCCGTTTTGGGCGCGGTATCGCCGTCCAAATACGGTATCGCGTCAGCCTTTCTTAACCTGAACCGTAACACCGCGTCCACCACCGGGCTGGCAATAGCCACAACCATTGTTGTGGGCACCATGGCGTCTATGGGCTTTGAGCCCAGTCTGGACGCCGTTGCCGGGAGCGCCGGAGCGGGCGCGGCCAACGCCTTCGTCACCGGGATGCGAAACGTTTATCTTATGGCTGGCGGCTTAATGATACTGGTCATCGCCATCTCTGCCTTCACGATGAAGCAGGAGAAGATGCCACCCGGGGCCGAGGCAGTGGCCGAACCAACCATTGAGGAGGCGCGGGAAGCTCCTCAGGGCACTCCGGATTAAGCTTACCCGAGGCTACTGGTGCAATTGGAGGTTCAAAAGCCTCAAGCTGCGCTCGGTGGCTGAAGTCAGTAGCTCGTAGGTCCTCCCTATGCTGTCGCGGATGGGCATTGGCCGGTCCACGATGCAGACGACGGCGCCTATACCGTGGTCATACACCGCCTCGAAACCCTTGCCAAGGCTTCCCGCCAGAGCAATCACCGGAATCTTATGGGCCGCAGCCCGTCGTGCCACCCCGATAGGAGCCTTGTTGTAGATTGTGGAGGCGTCTATTCTTCCCTCCCCGGTTATCACCAGATGGGCGCCGATGAGGTGGTCATCAAAGCCCAGCACGTCACACACAATATCTACGCCGGACTGCACCTGCCCCCCAGCGAAGGCCATTAGCCCCGCTCCTAGACCTCCGGCGGCCCCGGCCCCCGGTCGGTTGGCCACGTCGAGTCCAAGGCCGTCTTTGATTATCGCGGCGTAGTGTTCCAGGGCCTTGTCCAACTCCTCCACAACCTTGGGCGAGGCGCCTTTCTGAGGCCCGTAGACCGCAGATGCACCCTGGGGACCGCAAAGGGGATTGTCAACGTCAGAGGCGGCGATGACTTCGGTATCCTTTAATGCGGGATGGAGGTTTGTTACATCTATGGAGGCCAGGCGGGCGAGTGCGGCTCCGCCCTGCGGAAGGGCCTTGCCCTCTTTGTCATGAAATCGCGCTCCCAGTGCTCGAGCCATGCCCGCACCTCCGTCGTTAGTGGCGCTGCCCCCCAGGCCTACAATCATGCGCCGGTATCCCTGTTCAAGGGCCTGCTTGATAAGCTGGCCCGTCCCAAAGGTGGTGGTATGCCTGGGATTCCGCCTGCCAAAGGGTACCAGTACCAGCCCCGAGGCTTGGGCCATCTCTATGACTGCGGTCTTTCCATCCCCCATCACGCCCCAGCGAGCCTTCACTGGATCTCTCAAGGGGCCAGAGACCTGGCTGGTGAATATCTGTCCTGAGGTGTTCTCCACCAGGGCCTCTAACGTCCCGTCGCCGCCGTCGGCTACGGGAACAAGGACCGTTTCGGCGCCGGGAAAGACCTTCCGCAGTCCCTCCTCAATGGCCTTAGCCGCCTCGGCGCCCGAGACGCTACCTTTGAAGGATTGGGGTGCGATGACCACTTTCATAGGGGCCTAATTATACACTCGGTACCTTAATCGCGACGCCTCTGTTACAATCAGGGCCAGCACGCCAGGAGGATAATTGTGGCTTCTAAGGAGGAGCTGAAGAAGAAGGTCCGAGACGCCATAGACCAGAGGGCCGAGGAGATAGTCAGGGTTTCCAAGACCATCCTGGACAATCCGGAAACCGGATTCCGGGAGAGGAAGACCTCGAAGCTGGTTGAGAACCTCTTTGCCGAAGCCGGCATTGACCACCGGAGCGGTCTGGCCCTCACCGGTGTTAAGGGGGAAATCAGGGGTGGCTCCAACGGGCCCTCGGTTGCCGTGATTGGGGAGCTGGACTCCCTCATCGTGTCGGAGCACCCTCACGCCAGCCCTGAGACGGCAGCGGCTCACGCCTGTGGCCATCACGCCCAGATCGGAATGCTCATGGGGGCAGCCTACGGTCTGATGGCCAAAGGGGTCCTGGAGGAGCTTAGCGGCCGCGTGGTCCTCTTTGCCGTGCCCGCTGAGGAGTACATCGAGATCGAGTATCGAGATGAGTTGAGGCGAGCTGGCAAGGTAGAGTTCCTGGGGGGCAAACCGGAGCTGATACGTCTAGGCGAGTTCGATGATGTGGACCTTGCCATGATGTGTCATACCACCAGCGTGGCTGAGGAGAAGAAGCTCTGTATCAGTGGCACCAACAACGGCACGGTAGCCAAGAGGATTCAGTTCATAGGGAGGGCGGCCCATGCCGGTGGAGCTCCCCACCTGGGGGTCAACGCACTCAACGCCGCCTCACTAGCTCTTATGGCCATCCATACCAATCGTGAGACCTTTAAGGACGACAACACCATCCGCGTCCACCCCATAATAACCAAGGGTGGTGAGGCAGTGAACGCGGTGCCCGCCGACGTGCGTATGGAGACCTTTGTCCGGGGGGCAAACATAGACGCCATTCTGGACGCCAACCGTAAGGTGGACCGGGCGCTGAAGGCGGGCGCCATGGCGGTGGGAGCCCAGGTGAAGATAACTACCATTCCGGGCTATCTTCCCCTGAAGCAGAACACCACCATGATGGAGATGTACAAGGCCAACGCTGTGTCCCTGGTGGGAGAGGATGGTATAGGCTACAGGGAGCATGGGACTGGCTCCACAGATATGGGAGATGTGAGCCAGATCATGCCTGCCATTCATCCCTACGTAGGTGGGGCCACGGGCCTGGGACACGGCAACGACTACATGGTTAAAGACTATAATCTGGCAGTGGTCACAGCCGCCAAAGCTCTGGCAATCACGGTGGTAGACCTACTGGCCGACGGCGCCTCAGGGGCCGGCGAGGTCACCTCGAAGTATCGTGCGGCCATGACCAAGGACCAGTATCTGAAACTCATGCGAGGTCTAGCCAAGGAAGAGCTTTACGATCCGACAGAATAGGAAGTAGTCTGGTGTCAACCAGGAATGAGCTTAAACGCAAAGCTTGCGAGGCTATAGAGAAGCGCAAGAATGAGCTTATAGCCGTCGCCAAGATGATTCTAGAAAACCCGGAGACGGGCTTCTCTGAGGCCAAGACCTCTCGCCTGGTGGCCCGGGAGTTCGACCTTAGGGGGATTCCCTATCGCGACCGTTTGGCCCTTACCGGGGTCAAAGGGGAGATCAAGGGGGGTAGAGGACCCGGCCCCAAAGTGTCGGTCATTGGGGAGTTGGACGCGCTGCTGGTTTCCGAGCACGCCAGCGCCGACTCCAAGACTGGGGCCGCCCACGCCTGCGGCCATCACGCCCAGATTGGGATGATGCTGGGGGCCATTACGGGGCTCCAAGTGCCGGAGGTCCTGTCACACCTTTCGGGTTCCATTGTGCCCTTCGCCGTGCCCGCCGAGGAGTTCGTCCAGGTGGAGCGGCGCATGGCCCTTCGTGATCAGAAGCGTATCGAGTTCCTGAGCGGCAAGCAGGAGCTTATCCGCCTGGGTGAGTTCGACGACGTGGACATGGCGATTATGTGCCACACCGCCAGCGACATGGTCAAAAGCACCTTTGCCGTGGGAGGCACCAGCAACAGTCACGTGGTCAAGTACATAGAGTTCATCGGGAAGGGCGCCCACGCCGGAGGCTCGCCTCACCTGGGCATAAACGCCCTGAACGCCGCCGCCTGGTCCATCATGGCCGTCCACGCCAACAGGGAGGTCTTCCCCGAGAGTGAGACGGTCCGCCTACATGGCATCATCGGCTACGGTGGGGAGTCGGTAAGCGCGGTACCATCGGATGTGCGGCTGGAGTGGCGGGTGCGCTCGGCGACGCCGGAGGCCGTGGCCAGGAATAGCACCAAGATTGACCAGTGCTTCAAGGCGGGAGCCTTGGCTGTGGGAGCAAAGGTCAAAATCACCACCATCCCAGGCTATATGCCTGTGAGGAACAATTCAGGCCTTCAGGGGCTATTCAAACAGAACGCCCAGGCGTTGGTGGGCAAGGACAAGGTCGTACAGATGCCGCCCAACCGCAATCGTGGCGGCTCTACCGACATGGGGGACCTCAGCCAGATCATACCTGCGTGCCACCCCTACACTGCGGGGGCTGTGGGAGCGGGCCATAGCAAAGATTACACTATCACGGACTATGAGATGGCGGTGGTGAACCCGGCCAAGATAATGGCCATGGTGGTGATAGACCTCCTGGCCGATGGGGCAGCCGGGGCGAAGGAGGTGCTGGAGGGTTGGCAGCCTGCCATGACCAAGGACCAGTACCTGGCCTTTCAGCGGGATCGAGCGCAGGTGGTGGAGTTCGACGGCGGCGAGGTCTGATTCTTGGGGCATTATGATGATGCACCCAGTATTTTTTGCTGCATTGCAAGGTTTGCCTTCTTCCAAGGGGGGTTATAAAATTTCTATTGGAGCAGATGAAAACTGGTCCAGCTAAAAAGAGGTCTTATATAGTTTATAGGCCGAACTTTTTTGGAAGGAGGTGAGTTTTATGTGGACTTGCAGTTTCTGCGGCACAGAAAATGGCCCCCTGCGTGACGTGTTCTGCAAGAAGTGTGGCAAGCGACGTCCTGGGTGGTAGGTTAGAAGGTCTAAGGCTTTCAGCCGTATCTAATTTGGGAAGCGGGGGCATCGGTTAACATGGCGGTGCCCCCGCTCCTTTTTATAAAGTCATCAGTGCCATGGCGCCGCCGCTGATGAGGGGGACGGTGGCGTTATCATCGAGGCGCAGAGGAAGGATCTCCGCCACGGCCGCCACGAGGCCTCCCACCAGCAGTGCCCACAAAGGTGAGGCCACGTCCGTTGACCAGAGGATCAGGGCCAGCGCCGCCGCAACGAAAAACATGGCCAGGGTTCCCCAGGGAGACTTGCCCCATAGCCGCAGGCCCCTTGCCCTGCTGCCCACAAGGGCCGCCGCCGGATCTCCTACCGCAAGGAAAAGAAGGGCTGCTACCGCTATACCTTTGTCGAAGAAAAGAAAGCACCCCAGACTCGCGATGATCATGAATGTGGCGGCGGTGACCTTATGGTCTTCGTCCTTTTTTAGCAGGGGCTTCAGTAGCCGCACCAGCACTCGGTTTAGAGGCTCGTAGCTGAATCGGGCGGCCTCCAGGGTAATGGCCACCCCTGCAAGAACCGCGAGGAGGGCAACCATAACCTCCTGGGAGGCGAAAACTCCCAGGATTGGGGCGCTGCTCCCAGCGATAATGTGAAACAGCCTTCGCCAAATCGGCGGCTGCTGTTGCCTGAAAAGGCCAAGGGATGAGGAGGGCTCTACCGTCGGGCCGGCCATGGCCCAATTATATACCTAGGGTTAGGAAATAGGCTTCTACGAGAGCATTTTGAGCTGGAGTGGTCATGGTGCCGGGATGGAACATGGTTTTGTCCCACAAGGGATCCTGAGCCTACAGGTCTATAATTATGATGTCTCCGCCGGCCTCCCATTTCAAGGACTCCGCCTTGGAGTCCTTCGGCACGTCGAAGACCAGCCATCCGTCCAGCTCGAAGTCCTTTTCCAGCTCCTGAGAGCCCCGGATGAAGGGAGTGAACCGGTCCTTGTCGGGATAGAATCCATCAGCGGGAACCTTAACCTCGGCGGTGTTCAGGGCAAAATATCTGCCGGTGTCCATCCTCAGCTCGGCGGGCTGGGCGTCTATGTCCAGCTGGGCCCTGGTGGCGGCGTGGTTGCCGATCCTGGCGTGGATGACCACAAGCTCGTTCCCCTCCGACGAGGGCTTAATGAGGCTGTCCGTTTGGTCCTCCTCCGTATAGGCGACCTCTGGAACGCTGAACATCTGCTCCAGGGTAAGTTGAAGGATGGCACCCTGGTAGGTGCGGCCCAGGGCGGGGGAGGTACCCCCAAGGCAGGCGGCTACCAACAGGGGTGTGAGAAAGACGGCCAATATCAGGACAATCGGGGCGGAGTACCTTTTAGGCTTTGGGAGTCTATAACCCATGATATACAGTATTAGAAACCTGTGGTGCTGAGGGATGGCATCTGTCGCAGCCGATGGATCAGGTCTCCCAGGGCGGTCAGCAGATAGTCCACTTCCTCCGCGGTGTTGTCCTTGCCCAGGGTGAGGCGTAGGCTTCCTCGGGCCAGGTCTGCCGATTGCCCCAGTGCCAGGAGGACGTGGGATGGCTCCAAAGAGCCTGAGGAGCAGGCACTGCCACTGGAGGCACATATGCCGGCCATGTCCAGTCCCAGAAGGATGGGCTCACCCTCTATTTGCTCAAAGGAGAAGTTGACGTTATTGGGAAGCCGCTCCGTGGTATGGCCGTTCAGGTGAGCGTCTGGAATTTTGCTCTGTATTCCTTTGATGATTCTGTCCCTTAGTCCCGCGCAGTGGGCGCTGACTACCTCCCTTTCGGAGTCTGCGAGTTCCAGGGCCTTGGCCATACCCACGATGCCAGCAATGTTCTCTGTGCCGGAGCGTCGCTCCCGCTCCTGGCTTCCTCCCAGCTGTTGGGGCAGCCACGGGGTGCCTCGTTTGATGAACAGCAGACCCACGCCCTTGGGACCGCGGAACTTGTGCGCGGAAAGGCTCAGCATGTTGACCCCAAGACGCTTCGTGCTCAGGTCCAGGTACCCTGGAGCCTGGACGGCGTCGGTGTGCATCACTATGGTCCTCTCCAGGGCCTGAGCCCGGTCATGCACCACCTGGGAAATCTCAGGAATGGGCTGGATGGTGCCAATCTCATTGTTAGCCAGCATGATGGATACGAGAATGGTACGATCGGTGATGGCCTTTTGGACTTGCTCCGGGCCTATCCGGCCATGGTAGTCCACTGGAAGGTAAGTGACATCAAAGCCGGCGTTTTCCAGGTATTGGCACGTGTGGAGGACGGCGTGGTGCTCTATGGCCGAGGTTATGATATGGTCGCCCGTCTGCCGAAGGGCATCGACAACGCCCCTGAGGGCGGCGTTGTCGGACTCGGTACCGCCGCTAGTGAAGACCACTTCGCTGGTGCGGCAACCCAGAATTCGACTAATGGACTCCCGGGACTCGTCGAGAGCCCTCTTGGCGTCCTGGCCTACGCTGTGGATGCTGGAGGGATTCCCGAACATCTGGGAGAGGTGAGGAAGCATGGCCTCCAGCACCCTGGAGTCTAAAGGGGTGGTACCCGAGTGGTCCATGTAAATGATACGGTCGTCCATTGCCACGCTACGGATTGGCGCAAAAACTTGATACTCATTGTAGCATAAGCGAAGGAGGGGTTGACCCTCCTCAGGCCTGGGCCGTCTAGCTATCCCTGCCGGAAGCGCCCCTCCTGAGGGCGGTTAAAGCGATCATAGCTCCTTGCTGAGTCACGAAACCCAGTAGCTTGTCTCCGTCCATCACGAGGACTACGGGAGAGCTATGCTCTTCGATCAGCTCAAGAGCCTGAATGGCCTCGGCATGAGGGGGAATGGAGGGGATATCAGCAAAGGACCTCATGGCCTCCGCCACGGTGGTGCTGGACCACTCTTGCCTTGGCACCCGGGAGATGGCTTTGAAGGTGATCATTCCCAGGCACCGCTCCCCCTGGGTCACAAAGTAGAGCTCTTGACGGCTGCGGAGGATGTGCTCGGTGGCCAGCGTCTCGAGGGTAATACCGGGGGGTATGGTGGGATAGTTCGTGACCATCAGGTCCCTG
>JAPULR010000194.1 GCA_027294635.1 Chloroflexota bacterium
AAGGTCTCCCCTCCGCTCTCCACCTCCACCCCCACGGCACGACGCCCATCAAAGAGGACCCGCCGCACCATGGCATTACCCCTGATAGTCAGGTTGAGACGGTGCTGGCTTGGCCTGAGGTATGCGATGAACGTGCTGATACGAAGACTATCAACGTTGTTGAGGGGTCGCGGCCCCACCCCTGAAGTATCGGGACTGTTCATGTCAGATTCGTGGGGGAACCCCGCGCTTCGGCAGGCCTGGTAAAAGGCTTCGAAGCTGGGTCGCCAATCTTCCCGCTTGAAGCGGCGGACGGGAATAGGGCCCTCCTTGCCGTGAAAATCGCCGCCGTAGTCCAGGTCCCTCTCCAGCTTCCGGAAGTAGGGCAGTACCTTCACGAAAGACCATTCATCGTTGCCCCAGGATGCCCAGTCGTCGTAGTCCTCCGGCAGGCCACGGATGAAGATGGTGCCGTTGACGGAGCTGGACCCGCCCACTATCTTGCCTCTGGGCACCACCATAGGCTGGGTGTGGTGCTCGTTGGCCTGGGCCACATAGTCCCAGAGGCTGGAGCCCCTGGAGGCGGCGATGACGTCGTCGCCATCCCTGACGTCTTCGGGAAGGTGATCGATTTCAGCATAGTCTGGGCCTGCCTCAAACAGCAATACCGATCGGTTTGGGTCCTCGCTCAACCGAGCCGCCAGGGCAGCGCCGGCGGACCCGGCGCCCACTATTATCACGTCGTAGGCCATTCCAGCCTCCCCCAAATCTCAGAGTGTCGGCGTCAGGGTACACCAAGGGCAATCCTTTAGCAAAAGCTCTCACCGTGATAGTATAGGGCCAACTTTCAGCCGACTATAGGAGGGAGCCATGGCGAGTCCCATTCCACAGCTAAAGGACGGCGAGCAGACAGTCTACTTCCAGGCGGGCGGTGAGTGGTGCTTCCTCCGAACTCCTGAAAGCTACAAGGCTTCGGGCGGAGCGATCCCCTGTATAATCCAGTGCCACGGCCACCACGGGTACGTCAAGAACGGTGAGGCCGACTGGCTGACGGAGGATTTTAAGCTTGCCTTTGTGAACAGCCTGATAGATACGGGCGTCGCCGTGGCCAGCACCCACGCCACCGGCAACCACTGGGGCAGGCCCAACGCCGTGGCCGCCAACGGCGCACTCTTCGACGCCCTGTTGGAGGGCTCAAACGTGGACCGTGAGCGAATGGGTCTATGGGGCGGCGGCCTTGGAGGCGCCCTGCTGTGGAACTCGGTCACCGGGCCGCTGCTGGGACACCTGAGAGCGGTGGTGCTTCAGCAGGCCACCATCTCCTACGAGAGCGTGATTCGCAACCACAAGTTCAAGGCCAATTTGCTGGAGGCGTACGGCCTTCCCGCCGATACCCCCGACGACCTGGCTGTGGCCGCGCTATCTTTTAACGACCCTGTAAATCGAACACGGCTTCTGGTGGAGCAAAAGGGCAGGGCCCTTGCCAGTGCGCTGCCGGAGGTTCTCTTCATCCACGGCGATGAGGACGAGAATATGCTGTATCAGGAAAACCCGGTACGCCTCTCCCACCTACTGAGTCCCCTGGGCGCGCGGTTCTCCTTCCACACCTTCAAAGGCGTAGGCCACGCCACCTACCAGCTAGGCGACACGGCGGCAAAGGTCCTGACAGACTACTTCGGCAAGGTGTTTGCGCTTTAGCGCCGCTAAAGAGAGACGGACAGAACAACTGAAAAGGGCACAGATAATGAATCTGTGCCCTTTTCAAACCCAGGCGTTTTCGCTAGCTAACTCTATATGCAAGATGCAAGTTTTCCAGAAAGGTGTTGATACCCATTTTTATGTTGTGCTCGGCTCAATGTCATGCTGAGCCCCGATATCCCGACCTGTCCCGATAACGGGACCTGTCGGGAGGGCGAAGTATCTCTCTTACTCTGAGTTGAGATGCTTCAGTCGCTCCTCTCCTTCAGCATGACAGAAACTTACACGTAGGGTCAGCTTAGGAAACCGTATAGCCTACCAGTGTTATCCCGAGTTATCTTCCGACGGGTCTCCTGAGTGACGCCCGCCAGGTCTTCCTCTATCCACTTCTGAGACTCGGGCCAGATACCGTCGGGGTGAGGGTAGTCGGAGCCCCACACCACGTTGTCCTCACCAATCATGGGCAGGAACTCCGGCAGGCCCATCTCATGCTGGTATGTAGAGTATCCCTGGCGATGCCAGTATTCGCTGGGCTTTAGCGGCATGCTGATCTGCTGACGCCGGTCCTCATACTCCTCGTCCATGCGGTTCAGTACATGAGGCAGCCATGTAACTCCGCACTCCCCCAGGACGAACTTGAAGTCCGGGAAGCGCTCGCAGGCGCCGGAGAAGATGATGCTGGCCAGGTATTCAGCCCCTGCCATCTGGAAGAGGCTGATCTTCGTCATGCGGAACTCCATATCGTAGTCCCGGGCCATCTGCTCATCGTTGGGCTCCCTGACGTTGGGACCAGTGGTATGGAAGGAGATGGGTACATTGCACTCAGACGCAGCCTGCCACAGTACGTCCCAGTCCCGGTGCCAGACGGGCT
>JAPULR010000195.1 GCA_027294635.1 Chloroflexota bacterium
CATACTCTCGGCGTCAGGTTTCTTACTTACGTCCCCTAGAGCTTATACAGCTTGGCCGCGTTGTCCGTTAGCATCATACGCCGTTCCCCATCGGGGATGCCCTCAAAACTGCGCTGCACGTACTCCCTGGTGTTGGGCCAGGATGAGTTAGCCCGAGGGAAATTGGACTCCCACAGTATGTTCTCCACCCCCAGGTACCGGCGAACCTTGAGCCCTGCCCGGTCATACCAGCCGGTCATGTAGCACTGGCGCTGAAAGAGCTCCGATGGTTTGTACTGGTATCCTTCCTTGTGCAGACGCTGTCGCTCGAACTGGTGGTCTGCGGTTTCTAATTGGTATGCGCCCCAGGCGAGGGAGGTCTCAGCCAGTACGAACTTCAAGCTGGGGAAGCGCGTGAGGATACGGGAGAAGAGGAGGTTGGCCAGTATGGGCACGCTGCTCACGGGGCCGGTGATGCCGTTCATGGCGGCGGTTAGCACAGGCGAATACCCTTCCCAGGCCTGGAGACGTACGTTAGGACTCGATCCAGAATGGAAGCATACTGGCACCTCCAGCTCCTGACAGGTGGCCCAGAGCGGGTCCCAGTCGGCCTCGTTGATGTGGGGCACCTCCTTCAGATTCCAGGGTGTGGCCGGCATGACCACGCCGCGATGGCCCTTGCCGACGGCCCTCCTAACCTCGGCGGCCGCGGCGTCGGCGGAATAGATAGGTACCAAACACTGGGATATAAACCTGGCACTGAAGCCCCTCCACTCCTCTATCAGCCAGTCGTTGTAAGCCTGAACGCAGGCCAGCTCTAAGTCGGGGTCCACTATGCGGCCAAAGACCTCTCCCGATACCCCTGGAACCGTGGGATACAGGACCTGGTAGTCCACGCCATCGGCGTCCATGGCCCTGAGGCGCTCCGAGGGTAGATAGGCGGCCCGTGGTACCTCATCCCATCGCTGAGGCTCCTGGTTCCGGTCGGCCATGAGTGCTCCGGCAGAGGCGACCCCTTCCATATCCAGCTTTTGACCGTCAACCAGCCATACCTGAGAGCCGTCCTCCTGGTCTTGAAGGTGCGGGATGCGGTCACCCCATTGGCCCTTTGACATGCGACTGGTCCACAGGTCGGGAGTTTCCTGCACGTGGTCGTCAACGCTGATGAGGCCGTATTTGATTTCCACGGTTTCCTCCTTGGGTGTGACCCGTCCTGATGTGCCCCACCTTAGTCCTCCCCCCGATGCCACATCGGGGGGAGGAGATTTTTGGCTCAGGGTAACGGTCTGGTTATCCGTCACCCTGAAAAAGGAGCACTATTGGCCGCTACCCCATCTTGTAGAGCTTCATGGCATTACCCACCATGAGTTGGAACCGCTCCTCCTCAGGCACCCCCTTCAGGGTACGCTCAATAAAGCTCCAGGACTCGGGCCAGGTGGATGTGGAGTGAGGGAAGTCCGACTCCCACATGATGTTTTCCATGCCAATGGAGTGGCGCTGCTCGATCCCGGCGGACTCATACCAGAAGTCTACGTATACCTGGCGGTGGAAAAGGTCGCTGGGCCGATTGATCAGACCTTCGGTCCAGAGGTGGCGCTTCTCCCACTCGTGGTCGCAGGCCTCGATGATGTAGTTGACCCAGCCCAGGCCCGTCTCGGCGCATACCACCTTAAGCCGAGGGAAACGGTCCAGGTTGCCGGAGAGGAGCAGGTTGGGGATCGACTGGGCCTGGAGGCCGAAACCAGCGGCGGGTCCCATGGCCTGCTGCTGGTTTCGAGTGTAGCCTGACCATGGGTCCAGGGTTAGCTTCTTCATCCCGGCGCCGGCGTGGAAGTGTACCGGAACGTCCAGGTCCTGGCAGGCGTCCCACACGGGATACCAGTAGGGGTCGTTGATGTGGGGAAGGCCGTCGTCGTTTTGGCTGGGCTCGGCCAGCATAACTATGCCCCGGTGCCCGTTCTTAGCGGTCCGCTTTATCTCGGCCACCGTGGCCTCAATGCCGTTCTTGTAGGGTATGAGGGCCAAGCCGACGTATCGATCGCTGACGGTCAACCACTCCTCGCTGATGTGGTCGTTGTAGGCCCGCACACACTCCAGCTCAAAGTCGGCGTCGAAGCCGACGAAAAGCTCCCCCGACTGGCCGGCGATATTGGGAAAGAGGATCTCGGCGTCGATGCCATCCTTATCCTGGGCTCCCAGCCGAGCCTTGGGGTCGTAGACGAAGTTGGGTACCTCTTCCCACCGCTGAGGGAAGGTCTTGCGTAGGGGATCGCCCATGGCCGTGGGGCAGTTAACGGTGCCTCGCTTTTCGGTGTACCTGCCGTCGATGACCCACCTCTCCACAGGGCCATCGGTTGGTGCGACCGTGGCCGACGGGTCGGTGGTCTCGGTTATGTGGGGGATTCGGTCTCCCCACTTGGACTTGGACATACGGCTGGTCCAGGCTTGCGGGTGCTCCTGGGCGTGGCTGTCACAGCTAATTAGGCCGTGCTTTATCTCCATTGTTTTCCCCTTGCGGAATCTGATGGTGTCCTTCAACTAGTGGCAATGCTATCCCGGCCTACTCCTAAAATCAACGTAAACTGCTGATGACTATGCGCGTATGTATTCAAGAGAGGCTGGCTAACCCCACATGCAAGTTTCTTGCTTGCTACCTCTAGTTCGCCCAAGGGCAAGCTTTCAGAACTCATTCCCCCTCTTTTAGCCCACTGCACCCCGATGCCACATCGGGCTCAGCATGACATGGAGTGGAGTACAACATAAAATGGGTGTCCACACCTTCCTGGGAAACTCGCACATCGAGTTAGCTAGTCATCCAAGGGCACTATGGCGGTGACGGTAGCCTCTTTACCCACCACCCGGGTGGTGTGGCCCTGGCCCGTGGTGTCTTCCACCAGCCGGGCGTCGCCGGGGCCGAAGCGGTGAAGACTGCCGTCGCCCAGGCCGATTTCCAGCTCCCCCGATATGTTGATAACGTACTGTCGCCTCGGTGCTGGGTGCCAGTCAATGAACTGGTTTGAGGGCCATTCTCTGAACAGAATGCCTTCTGTGGAGGTGAGGGACTTCAGCTCTGGATGGCTCTCTAGACTCATCTTTTCAAAGTGCGATTGGCCGTCCGACCCGGTGTACAGACGGTAGATTCCCATTCGTCAGCCTCCTTAGCTTGTAAGGCAAATTGGGTGAACTGAGGTTTTATGAGGGAATCCAGGTGATGGCGGAGATTTCGCTGAACTCGCGCCACTCCTTGGACCAGGAATCGCCCCCATCGTCGCTGCGGTACAGGTACCCGTAACGGCTGCCGGCGAACACCAGCTGCGGGTCTGCCTGGTGCATGCCTATGGCCCAGATGGCTGAATTGGGCTCCACGGGCAGCGGCAGGTTCTCCCAGCTCTGGCCGGCGTCATTGGAACGGAGGACGGCGCCGGTGCGTCCGGGGGTGAAGTCGCCCAGGCCCAGGAAGACCACCCTGGGGTTATTCGGCTGAGGGGCGATGCACCTTGGGTAGTTCAAGGGGAAGGCATCTTTAGCCAGGGCTCCCTTCCACGTTGCCCCATCATCGACGCTGGTGAAGGTCCCGTTGTTCACCACCACTATAACCGTCTTCGGGGGGCCGGCCACCACGGTGACGCTGTGAACATCGAGGTTGGTTATGGCGCCGTTCATCGTGTTCCACGTGTCGCCGCCGTCTCTACTGTATCTCACGCCGTCCACCTCAAGGCCCGCCCACAGGTTCCTGTGGTTCTGGGGGTCTATGGCCAGGCCGGTGAACCGGGGTATGCCCACGTTGGGACAGGTCTCGGCCACCTGGACCGGCAGCTTCTGCCAGGAGACGCCTCTGTCTTCGGAGCGAAAGAGGGCGGCGGGCGTCGGGGTTCCGGTGCCGGCGTAGATGATCTCGGGGTTCTCCGTGTCTACGGCCAGGTTCCATACGCTGTAGCCGCTGAGAGGCGTGTCCAGCAGCTTCCAGGTCCGGCCCGCGTCCTCGCTGCGGTAGAGGCCTTTGTCTGACCCGGCCAGTATGAGCTCTGGACTATCCGGGCCCGTGGACAGGCAGCGCACGATAGCATCGGAATGCATGCCCTGGTCGATTCCAGCTCGCATCCATGATTCGCCGCCGTTGGGACTCCGCATGATTCCTTGACCAACGGTGGCTACCAGAATTGTCATCTTTCCGCTCATTTCGCGTCCTGCCTTCCAGTATTTCTTCCTAATGGATAGGGCTCAATTCTAATCCTGTGGCAGTCTTCTGACAACCTGACATTTATATAACCCCACGCGCAAGCTTTCAGAACTTATTCCCTCTCTTTTAGCCCACTGCACCCCGATGTCACATCGGGGTCATGCTGAAAGAGTCCTACCAACCTGTCCCGATAACGGGACTTAGTCGGGACATCGGGACGACTGAAGCATCTCAACTCAGACTAGGAGAGATACTTCGCCCCGATGCCACATCGGGACTCAGCATGACATGGAGTGGAGTACAGCATAAAAATGGGTATCCACACCTTCGTGTAAAACTTGCACATCGAGTTATATAAGTTTCGAAATAGAGATGGGGCTTTGTGTCGTTTTACAGCATGAAAACCTGAAAGCTCACCGCCAGCTCTGCCCCGAATCTCTTTCCCGTTCCCTCGGCGAATTGACGAAGGAAGGGCTCAGCTTTGAAATCCCTTGACAGATTCTTGATGTAGACGTCGTGTTCCAAGAGGGACTCTACTCCCTTTGGGAAAGAGGCCGTCACATCTACCGCGTGGGTGGGATGAGGTGAGCCGCTCACGCAGACCATCTTTATGCCTTTCCATGGTTCCAGACCCTCAGCCTGTAACTCAGGAAAGATCCAGCGATTGCCTGCATCTTGCGCAGCATCGAGGGCGGCCAGGCCAACCCAGCGGTGGTCGGCAAAATTAAAGCTTAGGCCTCCCCATGAGAGGTGGTAATTAGGGGTGATTAGTACCTCGGGACGATGTTTTCGGATGGCGCGAGCTATATCCCGTCGCAGGGGCGGTCCGTACTCCACCGTTCCATCCCTGTGATCAAGGAACTCCACGGTCTTAACCCCCACTACCGAAGCGCTCCTTCGCTCTTCCTCCTCGCGCAACGGGCCCACCTCTTCCGGGGTCATGCCGTCGATGCCTGCCTCGCCTCGCGTTACCAGCAGGTAAACCACCTCTTTGCCCTGGGATGTCCAGCGGGCTATGGCGCTGGCGGTTCCATACTCCAGGTCATCGGGGTGGGCGGC
>JAPULR010000196.1 GCA_027294635.1 Chloroflexota bacterium
GAAGAAGCCCAACAACTCCGGGAACAGGTCGCCTCCATCCTCCGGACCGTGGATACCATCTGCATAAGAGGACATTCAAGGAATAGGGTAGTTTGTGAAGCGTAGATCAGCGGAGAATGCCAACAATCCTTTATCACAAGACAAGCGCCTTTACACTTTGGAGGTTTTCATAATAAGCGGTCCTGTGACCCAGAAATTTGCCCAGCAAAATCCGGTAATATCTCGGACCATCGAAGTTCGAGGTGACCAAACTCTGAATGATCTGCATAGCGCTATCTTCCGAGCCTTCGATCGTGAGGATGAGCACATGTACGAGTTTCAACTCGGCAAGGGCCCCAACGATCCGGAAGGTAAACGTTACGTCTTGCCGATGGCGTTGGAGCATCCTTTCGGAGACTCGGAACCGGCGGGCGATACGGTACACACCACCATCGACACCCTGGACTTGGAGGTTGACCAGGCTTTCGGTTACTGGTTCGACTTTGGGGATGACTGGTGGCACCAGATCAATGTCATAGATATCAAGGATAAAGCGCCACGGGGGAAATTTCCGAGGGTGACCGAGCGGACCGGCGAAAGTCCGCCCCAGTACGTAGATTGGGACGAGGATGATGGCTGCTAGGTTGGCAGGATAATCCTTTGGAGGATAGAGCGAGCCCACAACTAAACGCATCTATTTTGCAAGCGGTGGAAACCCAACTGCGTGACGCAACGCCGCCCGAAGTAAAAGAATCTTACGACCGCCTCATCGCGGAGGGTTACTCCGGCGAAGAAGCCCGTCGTCTAATCGGCGCTGTTCTCGCAACGGAAATCTATACGGTGCTCAAGAACAGAAAAGAATATAGCGCCGAACGATATGTGCAGATGTTGCGCAAACTGCCGGATATGCCTTGGGAATGAAACGTTGAGCCGATGAAGCGGAAGAGAAATAGAAAGCAAGCGGGAGCATTAGGCGTTTCTTAGGAGGGTGACGAGTCCCGGCCAGCAATCACCCTGTGCTTATAGCGCGCAAAGACCCTCTGGAAGGTCCCGTTGTACTTAGCGCACCGCAACGCCAGCATCACATTGGCCCGCTCCACATACCACCACGCCCCAGAGCGCTTCAGTCTCACGTGGCTGATGAACTTGTTGGCAGACTCTATTCCACCACTCCCAATAGGATAGCCCTTGCGGCGTAGCGAACGATACTTCATCCGTCCCTGGTTCTCCCTGAGATAGCCCAGTAGTTTCCGGACCTCCGCTGCCGACTCTTGCTCCTGAGGGTTCATTTGCTCCAGGTCCAGCAACACCCAGTCCACATAGCCGTAGAAGAGACGGGCCTTGGTGGCCTCCACCCATTCCCTCTCTTGCAACGGGTCATCAGGGAACTGGGCTAAGGCTACCTTATGCAGGCGCTCACTCAGGTGATAGTAGTCCAGAATCTGCACCGCGTTGGGGAATATCGCTTTCACCTGGTTCCAGATCCACTTGGCTCCATCCCCGATGACGCACAGGCGCACCCGCTCTTCAGGGATCAGCCCGGCCTCCTTCACCCGCCTCAGCGCCTCCCCTACCTGGGCATCAGTCTGAATCTGATGCCAGCTCAAAACCTGGACGATCCGCTCCTTATCCACCAGGTAGAACCGGAACCCCTTGGCCTCCTTCCATTCCCCTTGCCACTTGGCTCGTCGGGCTCGCTGCCGCTTCTTACCATTACCTGGCCCTTTGGCCCCTGCTGGGCGGGTGGGTACATGCGCCCCATCGATGGCCAACACCAGGATGGGGGATTGCTTCTTGTCTTCGGCCACCCCAGCCACCCGCTGGGCGACCTCTTCCCGGGTGGGACTCACCTCCAGCACCCCAAGCTCTCGGCCCAACTCTCCTACCACCTCATGGGTGGTAGGGGCACTCAAAGTAAGCCCGGTAAGCTGAGTGAAGAGTTCTTGGGCCGTCTCAAAGGGCACCTCAGCGGCCAACCGGGCCCCAGCCTCCTGGATATCCCATTGCTTCCGGCGATTCGAAAGCTCAAGGACCGCATCCAGGGGATAGAATCCCCCCTCGCACTCCACACAGTAGAAGTAAGGCCGCGGCAAGCAGACTTCGCCTACCAGGGTCTCAACGGTCCTTGGTACCAAAGCCCGGGCCGGAAGGAGGCGGCCACACTGGGCACAGGGTGCGGTCTTCTGGTGCAGGGCCGGCCGGTGACGTTGCTTCACCAGGGCTTCAGTCACCTTGGCAGTGAGTTCCTGGCGTCTGGCGAAGACTGCCTTGGCCAGGGCGTCCAGGCTAGTAGGCTCCTCCGTCACTGCTTCCTCCATGCTATCCAGCCAGAGATCGAAACACTCATGTAGCTCTCTTCGGGTCTGGTCCCTTACCCAAGCTTGTCTGCTCTCCTCCAGAACAAGAACTGGCGCCGTTACCATCTCCTTCCCCCTCCGCCCGCTCGTAGGGCCACAACGGAATCCTCTTACCCTACCACAGTGGAGGGACCTGAGCCTCTACCTGTAAGAATCAGCTAATGCTCCCGGATAACACTAACTAAACTACCAACCATTAAACCGGAATTTCCCAGATCAAACTGCTTTCCCTGACCACGTGATCTTCTGAGATGGCGCAAACTATAAAAGGGCATGCTCGGCGCGTCAACTGCCATAAGATTCGCCCAATTGGCCCTCTCTCATGAGGTAACGACCTCGCTCCCTGCCCGGCGTAGAAGGCCATTGACGTGCGCCAGACGCCGTCTTATAGTTCACCCCATCCCAGCGGGTCAAATATCGGTGTACATCCCGCTTACGTCCCTTTCCCAAAGAAAAATGTATCTCAGGAACAATCCGGCGAAATCAGGGGAATAAGTTGGTCTCCCCTCGTATTCAGCGCAAAATCCCAAATCTTGACCTAACCGGAGGCGACGCCGTGGCAAAGTTAGTCCTTTATACCTTTGGAAACCTGCAGCAACCACGAGACCACGAGCAAATCCAGGGTTTCCACGACCGGAACCCCTTTGTCTACACCAGCGCCGAAAACACGCCAGGCTTTGTAGATCGGTCTGGGAATAGTTGGAAGCGAGACCACGCCGACCGGGAAGATGACTGGGGCACTCGCGAGGTCAGCCCCCGTTTCCTTACCGCCGCGGAAAACCGCGACGCCCCCGCAACTCTTTCGGTTTGGGAAGACGTCGAGTCGGTCTACGCCTTTACCTACAACGGGTTTCACGCCGAGGTTCTGACCAAACGCGACGAATGGTTTGTCAAAGGTGACTGGCCCGCCTATGTGGCTTGGTGGATACCCGATGACGAGATTCCTACCCGGACGAAAGGCGCTGAGCGCCTGGAACACCTGTACGACAACGGCCCCACGGCATATGCTTTTGATTTCAAATCTCCCTTCGACGCCGAGGGCCAACCCCTACGCATGGACCGGCAGAAGATTCAAGAACGCGCCAAAATCGTGCAATCGCACATGCGACCAGAGTAACCAGTTAGCAACGTAACGCTAGGCTGACCCGAGCCACCATCCAAAAAACTCTGGGGCCTGGTACCGTGTCAG
>JAPULR010000197.1 GCA_027294635.1 Chloroflexota bacterium
AGATCGCTTCCTTAAATCCTGCGGCCATGAAAGCGATAAAGCACCTGAATAACGTCACAAGGAAGGGTTCATCGTCATTGACTCTTGTCCAAGAAGAGCTAATTGGCGTTGTGGTTTCTGCAGCCAATAAGTGCCGGTACTGAACTCTAGCCCACGGAGCGGCGCTTCGTGACTGTTCGGATGACCCTGTATTGACTAGCCAGGTGATGTACGACTACACCAAGGCAGGCCTGGATGTTCAAAACAAGGCCATCGCAGATTTCGCGGTAAACCTCACCTACGTTCCTTGGGAGACGGATAAATCGGACGTAGATGACCTGAGATCTGTTGGACTGACCGACGAACAGATACTCTCGGTAGTACTAATCACGTCGGTCTTTGCATTCATGAACCGACTGATGCAAGGACTGGGGGCAGAGTTCTCAATGCATAGACAAGAAGCAATTGAGAAATGGCTGGTAGGAGAGGCTCTGAATCTCGACTGGCTCATGACCAAAGAGTCCTAAATGTAATGCTATGACAAGAACCGAGATCCCCAGATCCATGACCATAGCTGGAAGGGACCTTGAATGCTTAGGCACAGCTAAAAGCCGGTTTCACTAAGGTAACTCGGCATGGATTGACGATCTATACGTGGAAGGTAAAAATGAGCAACAAACTTCAGCAAGGTGACCGGATACCGACGCTGACCCTCAATTTGATTGATGGAGGGACCATCCTGTTGCCAGACGAGATGTCGACTAGGTACGTCGCTTTGCTGTTCTACCGAGGCCACTGGTGATCCTACTGCCTGCGGCAGTTAGCCAGCTATGAAGCGAAGAGGTCTGAGTTGGAATCGCTAGGCGCTAGGATCATCGCGGCTACCGTTGATGATCGCCTAACCACAGAGGCACTGGCCAGTGAGAATCGGTACACTTTCCCGATAGGCTATGGCCTGACTGAGGCGCAATTGGAAGATTTTGACCCATGGTGGGCCGACGACCACCATGGTCGGTATCCTCAACCCATGGAGTTTTTAGTCCTTCGCGGTGGAACCCTCTTCGGCTCCTTGTATGCCTCGGGGCCAATCGGCCGGATGGATGTGGAGGAGGTACTGACCTCCATCAGAGGGAGGGAGCGCCGACGCTTGGAGCAGGAGTAAAGATAATGTCTAAGGGGCCGGCTGATCGGTAGATAGAGGGTAAACAGGGAGGATTGTGGGTCATCTGGCAGCCGCAAAAAGACCTCTTGCCTTTCCACTAGTCCCTATCAGTATCACCTCCAGCCCGTGTTCATGGAAGAGTTCAACCTCTCCCCCGTCTCCACCATGAACACGGCGAAGGAGCCTTCTGGCCTGGATCAGGAGGCTCTTTTATTAGATCACGGTTCAGCCTTGTCCATATGCAGCTACCATAGGCCGCATCACCTCCTAAATACTATTCAAAGCTCTAAGTAATTCACCGCTCCTTGCCCATCTCAAATTAAGCGACACTGTTCAACCGCTTGTAACACAAGATCGAAGAAGCATTGTACAGCCAGATAGAGCCGAGAGGCTCTGGATTATCAGGACAATGGCCACCCAACAGGGATACCCGCGCTTTGAAAAGGCTCCTTGGAAGAATGGATTACTTGGAGTTAGAGTTAATGCGGAATTGAGGTTGCAATTGCAATGCATTATTAAGATGATTGGCATTCATAACGAAACTCAGAAGCCTTAGGGAGGTAATGATTAGCATGAAAAGAGTGGTTAGGGCACCCAGGGGCCCTGATATTTCATGTAAAGGATGGGGTCAAGAGGCCGCCCTCCGGATGCTCATGAACAACCTGGACCCGGAGGTCGCCGAACGGCCTGACGACCTTGTGGTATACGGCGGGAGAGGCAAGGCCGCCCGTAACTGGGAATCATTCGACGCCATTATCCGTTCCCTCCGCGCGTTGGAGAATGACGAAACGCTCCTCATCCAGTCTGGGAAACCCGTAGGAATATTCCGTACTCACACCGATGCGCCCCGGGTTCTATTGGCAAATTCCAACCTGGTTCCGAGTTGGGCAACCCAGGATGTTTTTGACTCTCTTGAGCGCCACGGCCTCATGATGTTTGGACAGATGACTGCCGGCAGTTGGATATACATTGGCAGTCAGGGCATAATCCAAGGCACCTATGAAACCTTCGCCGCAGCGGGCCGTAAACACTTCGGTGGGTCTCTAAGAGGGCGTTTAGTTCTCACTGCTGGTTTAGGAGGAATGGGCGGCGCTCAACCTTTGGCCGTAACCTTGAATGAGGGCGTTGCCCTTGTGGTAGAGGTTGACGAGAGTCGCATCCACCGTCGAATCGAATCAGGGTACCTGGATGAGTGGACTACTAACCTCACCGATGCTCTGTCACGCGCCGACGCCGCTCGCCAGGGCGGCAAGGCCAGATCGATAGGCGTGTTGGGTAATGCATCCGAAGTATACCGGGAGATAGCTCACCGAGGCGTCACCCCCGATATAGTTACCGACCAAACCCCTGCTCACGACCCCATTTGGTATGTCCCAAAGGGCTTCTCCGTCCAAGAAGCTGAAAAGCTCCGGGCCAGCGACCCTTCCAGATACCAGGCCTTGGCCATCCAATCTATGGCCGACCAGGTCCGGGTTATGCTTCAGTTCCAAAGCCAGGGAAGCGTAACTTTTGACTACGGCAATAACCTTCGCCAGCGCGCCTACGATGGGGGAGTGGAGGAGGCATTCTCCTATCCCGGCTTTGTTCCAGAATACGTTCGTCCTCTCTTTAGCGAGGGCAAGGGGCCTTTCCGGTGGGTTGCCCTGTCTGGGAACCCCAATGACATCTTTGCCATAGATGAGATGGTGTTGAGCGAGTTTGGGGTGGATAACCCCGGGCTGGACAAGTGGATTCGCTTGGCCCGAGATAAAATTAGATTTCAGGGGCTCCCAGCCCGTATTTGTTGGATGGGATATGGTGAGCGCGCTCGATTCGGCCAGCTGGTCAATGACATGGTAGCCCGGGGCAAGGTTGAGGCTCCCGTTGTGATTGGCCGTGACCATCTTGATGGTGGCTCCGTTGCATCCCCCAACCGTGAAACTGAGGCCATGCGAGACGGCTCTGATGCCGTGGCGGATTGGCCACTACTAAACGCCCTTCTTAACGCTGTTGGGGGAGCAACCTGGGTCAGTATTCACTCAGGCGGCGGTGTTGGCATTGGCCAGTCTGTTCACGCCGGCCAGGTGATTGTTGCTGACGGAACTCCCTCGGCGGCCCGCCGGTTAGAGCGGGTCCTAACCACTGACCCTGGGACCGCTATCCTTCGCCACGTGGACGCCGGATATTCCGAGGCTGTCGATGCTGCCCATCGCTTTGGCTTACCAATTCCTATGGCCAAAGAGAGCAACAGCTAGGTACAGTCTAACAACCAGGATTCTGGAGGCCAACCAGAGGAGCTCATATGGCTGCCAATGATGAAAGTTCGACCATGAGTCAACTAGGCGATGAGGCTATCACGATTGATGGCCGAAGTCTCACCATCGAAGACTTGGTTGCGGTGGCTCGCCACAACAGGCTAGCTAATCTTGCCCCCTCCGCCCGGGTTGCTATGGAAGCCTCTCGTCGAATGGTGGAACACATCGTCGCTGCCGACCGCACGGTCTACGGGGTGACCACAGGCTTCGGTGATCTCTCAATGACCAACATATCGTCGATTGACATCCGTCGACTTCAACAAAACCTGGTCCGCTCTCATGCCGTTGGCGCGGGAAGCCCTTTCCCCGTGGAGACAGCTCGCGCCATAATGCTATTACAGGCCAACAAACTATCCATTGGGCGCTCCGGGGTGTCACCAGACCTGCCTTTGCTCTTGCTAGCCTGCCTTTCCGCTGGGGTGCATCCTGTGATTCCTCGCCAGGGTTCGGTTGGAGCCAGCGGAGATCTGGCCCCGATGGCCCACGTCGCGTTGGTTCTAATCGGCGAAGGCGAAGCTGAAGTAGAGGGAAGGGTCATGCCGGGCAAGGACGCGCTTGACAGTAAGGGCTTGCGCCCTGTTAGTCTGGGTCCCAAGGAAGGTCTAGCTCTTCTCAATGGCACCGAGGTTTCCACCGCGGTTGCTGCCCTGGCTGTTCATGACGCCGCCAATCTACTAACCACATCAATTGTAGCCGGGGCGATGAGCCTGGAGGCCCTCCGCGGCAGCGATGTCCCCTTTAGTCAAGCCCTGCAAGACGTCAGGCCTCACCCAGGCCAGGGATACGTAGCCCGACAGCTCCGGCACCTGTTAAGGGACAGTGTAATTGTAGCCTCCCACACCGGTTCCCATAAGGTTCAGGACCCCTATAGCTTGCGTTGTATGCCCCAAGTAATAGGTGCTTCCTTAGACGCTGTAACATACTGCAAAGGGGTGGTTGAAACTGAGCTTAACTCTGCCACAGACAATCCTCTTCTTTTTTCAGAGGATGAGAAAGTAATATCTGGTGGAAACTTCCACGCTCAGCCCATAGCGTTAGCGATGGACTTCTTAAAGATTGCCGTTGCGGAAATCGCTAGCATGTCCGAACGGCGCATCTATCTCCTCTTGGACGCTACGCGGAGTGGGCTGCCTCCTTTCCTGGCCAGCAAGCCTGGGATAGAGTCTGGCTTGATGATTACCCAAAATCTAGCGGCTTCTCTCGTGTCCGAAAACAAAGTCCTGGCACATCCTGCCAGTGTCGACTCCATCCCTACATCCGGAGGAATGGAAGATCATGTTAGCATGGCGCCCGTCTCTGCGCGGCAGGCCGCGGAGGTGATCGGTAACACCGCTCGAGTTCTTGCGGTTGAGCTGCTATGCGCCTCCCAGGGCCTTTACTTGTCGGAACAACTTCAGCCTGGACAAGGCGTGGTTGAGGCCCTCAGCGAGGTGCGCTCCCTGTCACCTCCACTTGACACGGACCGGCCAACCGGACAGGATGTCGAGATTCTAACCAAACTAGCTAGGTCAGACGCATTCAGCCGCTTACTGGCACGGTGAATTGTAACGCCGCCGCAGGGTTCGTTACCGATTTGTGGAGTACTACTCGACCAACTCCCTTTAAGCAAATCCTTCGGTCCAATTCTCCAGGACTGGGAAGTCCAGGGATTAAGCGGTAGCCATCGAATGGGCCCTTGCCGATACAGCCGTAGCTAAAACAAGTACCCCCAGCCCGTGTTCATGGTAGAGTTCAACTCTCGATATTCGGCCACGGTTAGTTGGACAAAAAGGCGAAGGATTCAAACCAAGAATCGTCTGTGCCACTTCATAGAGACACGTAGGGGGGCCTGACCTTAACCGGCTAGCTGATTATATTAGACGGGGAGTTCAACGACTCGCATGATCGGACTTCGGGCCCCCACAGCC
>JAPULR010000198.1 GCA_027294635.1 Chloroflexota bacterium
CAGGGGATGGTCGTCGAAGAAGACGGACTGACGGCCCTCGCAGTACTTCTCCAGGCGGTTGAGCCAGAAGGGGACCCAGCCGGAGTTGGCCTCCAGGATGAGGAGGCGGAGGTTGGGGAAGCGGTCCAGGATGCCGCTGTATATGAAGTGGCCCAGGTTCATCATGTTCTCAAAGGGGAAGCCGATGGCCTGACCCAGGGCAATGAAGGGGCCAGCCAGGGAGTTGTAGCGGGCGTTGGCCCAGGGGTCGCCGCTGGCGCTGCTGCTGCCGTGTACCGATATAGGAACGTCCATTTCCACGATAGTGTTCCACACCGGATCGTAGTCGGGATGATGCCACATCTTGTCGGGAATGGCCCTCGGGAGGAAGATGGAAACGGCGCCCAGTTTCGTCACGGAGCGGCGAATCTCCGCTACCAGATCCTCTATATCGTGACCGGGCACCGTCGCGGTGAACTTGATGCGCTCCGGGGCGCCGCTGCAGAAATCGTGGGCCCAGGTGTTATAGGCGCGGCACATGGCCCCCTGAACGTCGGGAGGCACAAAGCTGGGTAGGGAGACGGCCTTGGTGGGCAGGCACACCTGAATATCCCAGCCTTCGGTGTCCATGTCCTTGATCCGGCTCTCCAGGCTCCAGTTGTCCCGGAAAGCATGGCCGAACTTGGCGTCCATTTGAGAAAAGAGGGTCTTGGAGCGGGAGACTCCTTCCTCTTCTCCTTCAAATTGAATCATCGAGTTGCCGAGCATTCGAGCGACTCGTGGCCTTCGGTCGCGGAACTCGGATTCAAGGTACTTATCCCAGAGGTCCGCGGGCTCGTAGAAGTGGCCATCGGCATCTATGACCTTAAATCCGTTGCGCATGTCGGTGCCTCCCGGTAGTTACACTGTGGTGTCCCGCTCGACATGTCTATTCAACCATTAGGGCCAGGTGGTGTCAATTGACCTGGTCACTGAATAGGAGGCCGCCGTTTGTGCCACTCTGTGGCCTGCTGGTAGGCGTAGGCGGCGCGCAGCACCGTGTCATCCTGGTAGGGGAGTCCCGCCAGCTGGAGTCCGATGGGCAGGCCCTGGTCGGAGAACCCACAAGGCACGGTGACGGCCGGGAAGCCGTTCAAGTCGAAGGGACGGGTGTAGGTGGGTATAGCCTTCTCAGCAGCCAGGGTTGTGCCGCTCAACTCGACCGTCGCAGCGCCGAGGGGGAAGGGCGTCATGGGCATGGTGGGGCCGGCAAGGATGTCCACCTGCTCCATAACCCGGTGGCTGGCCAAGGTGTAGCTGCGCCGCAGCTTTAGCACCTTCAGGTAGTCGGCGGCGGGGATCATCAGCCCCGCCTCGATCCTGGGGAACCTGCGAAGCACCTTGTTTACCTCGTCGGAACCCCTGGTCCGGACCAGGTTGGTGTGTATCACCGAGGCCTCAGTGATAGAGATAAGGTGGCCCATGGTGACGGCGTCATAGAAGTTGGGCCAGGAGACCTCTCGCACCTCGCCTCCCAGGTCCTTTAGAAGGTCTATGGCTTTCAGGACCACCCCTTTTACCTCCGAGTCTAGAGGCACGTCAAAGAACTCTTTGGGCACGCCGATGCGCAGACCCTTTATTCCTTCCTTTAAAGAGGCAGCGTAGTCGGGCACAGGGGTCTTGGAGGAGGAGGGGTCCTGGGGATCGTAGCCAGCGATGGCATTCATGGTGAGGGCGCAGTCCATGACCGTCCGAGTCATAGGACCGCAGTGGTCCAGGCTCCAGGAGAGGGGGCTGACCCCGTAGCGGCTTACCAGGCCGTAGGTGGGTTTATGGCCCACCAGGTTGCAGAAGGAAGCGGGTATGCGGATGGAGCCGCCGGTATCGGAGCCCATGGTGATGGTGCACTGGCCGGCGGCCGCGGCGACCCCCGAGCCGCTGCTGGAACCTCCGGGAATCACCGCCGTGTTCCAGGGGTTGTGGGCGTCGCCGTAGTAGGGGTTCTCCCCCCTGCCGCTCATGGCCAGGGGGGCAAGGTTCAGCTTGCCCAGGAGAATAGCTCCGGCGTCCAGGAGCCGCCTCGTGACGGTGCTGTCGTAGCTGGGGACGAACTGGTCGTAGACCTTGACCCCGGAGGTGGTGCGGATACCCTTGGTGTAGTAC
This sequence comes from Chloroflexota bacterium, assembly GCA_027294635.1. GTDB lineage: Bacteria > Chloroflexota > Dehalococcoidia > Lucifugimonadales > JAPULR01. The sequence continues at coordinate 2,122 of JAPULR010000198.1, forward strand.
AGGTCCTTGAGACCCAGGGATATACCGTGGAGGGGGCCGCGGTAGTGGCCCGACTGTATCTCTTGCTCCGCCCGCCGGGCTGAGTCCAGGGCCTCTTCTTCCAGCAGGGTGATGAAGGCGTTAAGGGTGGGCTCGGTGGCTTCGATGCGTTTCAGGTGGGCCTGGGTCACCTCGACGGGGGAAACCTTCCCGGACCTGATAAGGGGTGAGAGGTCCTCTACGCTGAGGTAGCAAAGCTCAAGGTGGTCCATGGCGCTCCTATTCCGCGGGCTTGAAGAAGGGCACCGACACCTGGTTGGTGGCCTTCACGAAGGTGACCTCCACGGGCATGCCTATCTTTACCTGGAAGGGGTCGCAGTCAACGATGTTGCTGAACATCTTTACGCCTTCTTCCAGCTCGACCAGGGCGAGAACGTAAGGGCCTTCGTCGAAGCCTGGGGTGCGGTTCTGTCGGGTGACGGTGAAGGTCCACACCGTACCCTTGCCGCTGGCCTTGACCCACCGGACCTTGCCGGTGAAGCAGTTGGCGCAGATTCCCCTGGGGTAGAACTGGTACTGGTTGCAGTCCTGGCAGCGCTGAATCAGCAGCTCACCACGGCGGCAGGCTTCCCAGTAGGGCATGGTCTCGCCGGTGATGGTTGGCAGGGGTTTCTTCCACTCGGCCATATCTAGTCCCTCCCCAGTATTACGGTGCCGCCGCTGTGACGGGCAGTCAGGGTCCCGCCGGTGCCGTGTACCAGGGCCAGCTTGCAGTCGGGCACTTGGCGTGGCGTGCCTTCGAACTCGTGGCGGAGCTGGCGGGTGGACTCCAGCAGGAGGAAGAGGCCCCGCATGCCCGGGTGGTTGGAGGAGAGGCCGCCGCCATCGGTGTTGATGGGCAGCTGGCCCCCAAGCTGGATGCGGCCTCCGGAGACAAAGTCGCCTCCCTCGCCTTTCTTGCAGAAGCCCAGGTCCTCCAGGGTCATCAGCACGGTGATGGTAAAGGAGTCGTAGATCATAGCCATGTCCAGGTCGTCGTGGGTGACCCCCGCCGCTCCCATGGCGGCCTTCCCCGTCTGCGCGGCGGCTAGGTCCATCAGGTCCCGCCGTCCGGCGCCCTGGTGGACGATGCCTTCGGCCTGACCGAGGACCCACACGGGCGGGTGCTTGCAGTTTCTGGCCACCTCCGGCGAGGCCACCACCACCGCACCGCCGCCGTCGCTGATGACGCAGCAGTCCAGCAGGTGTAAGGGATCGGAGATCATGCGGGAGTTGACCACGTCCTGCACCGTTATGGGGTCGCGGTACATGGCCTGGGGGTTCATGGAGGCGTGCTTACGCATGGCCACGGCGATCTCGGCCAGATGCTCCGATTTGGTGCCATAGAGGTGCATGTGACGCTGGGCCAGCATGGCGTAGAGGCCCACGGTGGTGAAGCCGTAAAGCTCCTCGAAGCTGTCGGGGGCGGGGTTCAGGTGGGGTGGACCCAGGCGGGCCGCTCCTCCGGTGCCGATGGAGATGCCACCGGAGCGAGGGAGCGTGGAGTAGGTGATGACGGCCACGTCGATGCGCCCGGCGGCGATGGCGGT
>JAPULR010000199.1 GCA_027294635.1 Chloroflexota bacterium
AGTTAGGTTCCGCTACCAGGTTTGCATACTAGTCCCTTCGTCCCGGCGAGCCGGAGATGAACAGCTTTCCGTCCACGTGGTGAAACCATATCTCAATGCGCCGTTGCTGGCCCGTCTTTCTCCCGATGGTGGTAATATCTATAACTCTGTCCCGTTCCAGCGCCCGTTTTACCTGAGCATCCATATCATGCACCCCCTTCTAACTGGGTGACAGCATTGGTCTCATTAAAACTACTGGCCCCACTAGTGTAACAATCCTTTATGTTCAGTAGCCAGAGGCCAGGGAAAGACGCTCCCTCGATCGACTATCGAACGCTGCCGCACCGGTCTCAGCGGCGCTCCGCATCAGACCCCATGGTGCGGCAGTAGACGGCGGAGAACTGAGCCGCCAGAAGGACTATAAACACCGATAGGTATACCCACACGAGGATAACCATCAGGGCGCCCAGGGACCCGTAGATCAGGTTGAAGGTGCCGAATCGGCTGATATACCAGGCAAGGACCAGCTTGCTGCCTTCGAAAAAGATGGCCCCTACCAGGGCGCCCAACCACACGTCGCGCCACGCAACCACCCGGTTGGGAACGTACTTGTACATCAGAAGCAGCACCAGAAAGCTAACCAGAAGTGAAAGCAAGGATGCAAGGAGTTTGATTAGGACCCCTCCCCCGATTACAGAGAGCCATTCCCCCACCTCGGGCGCCTCGAAGAGGGTGGCCGACAGGACCAGGATAACAAATATAGCCAAAGTGATACCCAGCGCCATGGACAGGTCTATAAAACGCTCTTTGATTAGGTTCGGCGGTTTGCCTATTCCCCAGGCGTGATTTATACCCTTGCGTAGCGACGAAAATACCGATAGGCCCGACCAGAGTAGTCCCACCGCCGCTATCACGCTTATGGAACCACGGTTGTTAACCACCTCTTCTATAGTTTCGGAGAGGAAATCGGTGGATACAGGCACCAGCTTCTGGATGGTGTTCACCACATCAAGCTGCTTAGACGTGTCGGAAAAGAAGAAGCTGCTGACGGCGATGGCCGTGAGAGCAAGGGGGAAAATGGAGAAAAGGGCGAAATATGCGACTCCTGCCGCTACGGTGGGCCCGTTGCTTCGGAAAAAATCGCGTAGGGTAAGGTGAACCAGGGCCACCCATCTATTTCCCAGGAACTGCTGCATCCTAAGCCGGGTGGCCAGAAAGTTACTTAAAGTTTTCATACTACCTACCTTTGTTTCAAGAGATGAGGCCTATAACACTCGGTCCTCATAAGCTTGAGCGCAATTTCGCTAAATCCACAGATATGGCCAAATGCTCCTTTTATATTTTAGAGGGCACAGGCTACAAGACCCTACCCCTTTCAGGCCTCTCTCCCTTATACTTCGGTCCAACCTTAAAGCATGGGAGAAGTGGCAAAGCGGAATAATGGTCACCAAGGTCCGTGAGCTTAGGCCAATAGACTACGTCAACATAAGCGTGCTGGGCTTTGGACTGGCTGCCCTGTCCACCAGCCTGGGCCAGATCATTCTTCCTTTGCGGGTGCTGGACCTGGCCCCCGAGTCTCTAAAGAACACCTACCTGGGAATCCTCACCTTTGCCGCTATGGCCACAGCCATGCTGGTGCAGCTTGTAGTCGGATATTTCAGCGACAGGACCACCTTGCGATGGGGGCGCCGCAGGCCTTACATTGCCGCAGGCTCCATCCTGGCCACGGTGCTCATGGTTGGAATAGGCATGGCCATGAGCTATCTGTGGCTGGTGGTGGCGGTTGTCCTGGTCCAGACGAGCGCCAACATTGCTCAGAGCCCCTACGACGCCGTCGTGAAAGACCAGGTGCCCCAAAGCCAGCGAGGGCGGGTATCTTCGATACGCGCCATTGCCGGAGCTAGCGGAGCCGTCCTGCTGGTGCTTATCACCGGCTTCATTATGGACCGGCACGTCGTCAAAGAGAGGGACCTTTGGCTCTGGCTGGCCCTGGCCCTGCCGGCGGTCATCATGGCCATCACCATGATCTGGACGGTGGTTGCGGTAAGGGATGAGAGGGTCGCCAAGCCACCGCAAAAGGAGTCCGGAAGAGACAAACCCCGCGATGGAAAGGCTCATCCTCAGCTTGGCCGGCTACTGGCGGCGGGATTCTTTTTCACCCTGGCTGGCGGGATCCTGCAGACCTACACCCTTTTCTTCCTTAAAGACGTGGTTGAGCTGGAGAACCCAGCTTCCGCGGTGGGTATCCTGGCCGTTGCGGTGGGTCTAACCATAATCATCACCCTATATCCCGCGGGCGCTCTGGCCGATAGGCTGGGGCGAAAGCCGCTGCTGTATATCTCCGCCGCCCTGGGCAGCACGGGCAGTCTTCTCTTCTTCCTCGCCCAGAACTTGACCCACGTGGTGTTGATCGGAATCCTGCTAGGTGTCGCCGTAGGAATATTCATGTCGGCGGGAAGGGCCTTAATTACCGATATGGTCTCGGAGCGCCGGGCCGCACAGCAGCTGGGCCTGGCCAACTTCGCCCTTTTAGGCGGGCTGGCGGTGGCTAAGCTGGGAGGCGTAGGTATAGATTTCCTCAACGGCTTTAGCGACAACCTGGGCTACTACGCACTGCTGACACTGTGCGCCGCATCCTTCTGCGTAGGAGCCCTCCTTATAAACTCCCTCAACCTCAGCCCGTCGTCGAAAGTAACGCCTCCACTGGAACCCTCCCTTGGCATGAGGCCTGGCGACTGACCCGTCTAGACTGCTGCCGTTTATCGAATTGGCCTATCAGGAGTGGGGTAATGGCAAAGAACCGAGCCGTTGACGATTGGATGGCAAGCCTTGAACCATCCCTGCGGGACATAGCGGAGGCGCTACAGCGTGTGACCCTGAACACTGACCCAGATCTCACAGAGGCAATCAAATGGGGTAACCCTA